>JANOCZ010000056.1:0-13818 GCA_031412455.1 Hyphomicrobium sp.
GCGGAGGGCATTGCGTGCACTGTGGCGCCTGCCATGACCGCGTTCGCGAAGGTGGCGGCTCCGGCCGTTTCGCTGCTCGATGCGTCAACCCGACTTGTTTTCCGCGTCTTTGGACAGTCGACCGAAAGTCAAAGCCGGGTCACCGATGAGGAGATCAGAACCGTCATCGCCGAGGCCGATTCGGCAGGAGTGCTTGCCAGCGGCGAGCGAGCGATGATCACGGGCGTCATGCGTCTTGCTGACCGCGCCGTAGTCGGGCTGATGACACCACGAACAGATGTCGACTGGATAAACATCGCGTCGGCTGAGTCGGACATCCGGCACCGTTTAATTACCACACCGCATTCCCGGCTTCCGGTCGGAGACGGTTCGACGGACAAATTGATCGGTGTGGTCCAGACACGCGAATTGTTGGCCACGATCCTTGCAGGTAAGCCATTCGAAGTGCGATCGCACGTTCGCAAGGCCCCGATCGTGCCTGAGACCACTGACGCGCTGGACGTGTTATCCATCCTACGCGATGCCGACGTACCGATGGCGCTCATTCACGATGAGTATGGACATTTCGAAGGGCTCGTAACGCCCGCCGATATCCTTGAAGCCATTGCTGGCGTGTTTCAATCGGATGCCCCTGGAGCAGAGCCATACGCCGTCGAACGTGATGACGGCTCTTGGCTCTTATCTGGTGCGATGCCTGTCGATGAAATGGCCGACAAGATTCACATCAAGCTGCCGGATAATCGCGCTTATGAAACGGTGGCTGGCTTCGTACTCGCCGCCCTTCAGCACATTCCGAAGACTGGCGAGCACGTCGAAACCAATGGTTGGCGGTTTGAAATCGTTGATCTCGATGGACGCCGCATCGACAAGGTGCTGGCCAGCCGAAGCGTAAAGAGTTCGACGGCTGAATTTAGATGAAGGCGATCTTCCCGAAGCAGCATTCTTACCCTTAGCTCTTTCGTATTGTGCCCATCTTTAGTCTGCGCATTCGTTCGAAACTTTCTCCCGACCGCCGCTATCCATTATGGAAATGTGTCGCGAGTTCATACAGTCCTCCACAAAACTACAGACGACCGTCTGCCCCTTCTCGTTTGTCGAGCAGTCCCTTGAAGCGCCGGCGAAGACTGTCGAACCGCTTCTCGCGGCGCAACTTGCCGCCGTGTTCAGAGAATGGCCGACGATAGAGGGTGCATACATTGCACGGTATTTTACGACCACAGTCGTCCGGCCAGCATTGGACATCTTCAGTCATTGCAAGGAGTAAGCGCTCAAGGTGAAGGTTTTGCGCTGACTTTACGAGCACGACATCGCCTTTGCGCCCAGTTGCCTTCAGGTGATCGGACAGCAACTTCACACTTGTAAAGCTTCGAAACCGGCCAGCCGCGATATCTGCGTCGCTCGCTTTAGAGCGGTGTGCGTTGGGGCCCACGAACAGGACTTCATCAGCAACGCTTTGGGCTAAGCGATACGCGTCCCGATACTTTGGGTTGGGGTTGCCTGGGTAATCGCTAATTTGACCAATCACCACTATTTTCCGGGCCGCCTGCATTCGATGCAGAGCATGCAAAGGAAGCGCTAAGCTATGGGCTGGCGCCTTTACGGTATCGAGGATAAACGATGGTCCGTTCGAAACTTCGTGAAAGGTCATTCGCCCGCGAGCCGGTTCAAATGATGCAATACGCTCGGCGACCGCTTCCGGTGCGATCCCTAACTCAAGCGCGCAAGAGGCCGCCGCAGCAATCGACAGCCAGCTATATTCGCCAATCAAACGCGACGCGATGTGGATGTCTTTGCCAGCATGGCTGATCGCTACCTCAATCCTTCCAGTCGGTAAGACGTCAACGTAGCTCGCTGCATAGTCACCACCGGTTCTGCCGAAAAATCGAACTCTGGCGCGCGAAGAAGCTGACATATTACGCACATTCTGGTCGTCGTAATTCAGTATCGCGATGCCGTTTGGCGGCAGGCACCGGATAACAGTTGCTTTTTCCTCAGCAACCGCCTCAAGTTTTCGGAACGAGGAATAGTGTTCGAGCGCGACCAGGGTCACGATGCCCACGTCGGGCTTGTAGACACGGCACATTGCATCCAGCTGCCCCACACCATCGGTGCCTGCCTCAAAGACCACGAATTCGTCGTTGGGTGAAAGCGAGTGGAGCAGCGATAAGCCATTCGCAAAACTGTTATAGACCGTCTGGCTGCGAACCCGGTGTCCGCCACTGAGGATATGTGTGAGCAGTTGGGCAGTTGTCGTCTTGGCGCTGCTTCCCGTGATGATGATGAAAACGGCCTTGCTGCGTTTGCGATTGATCTGCGCGTGCAAGAGCCGTGTGCGCCGCTTCAGCGCGCTGCCTAATGCTCGCTGAGCCCAGAGGGCAGCGTCTGCAGCGCGGATTAATGGGGTCCGCCAGACACTCATGGTTATCCCAAATACGTCCTACGATATGTGGCCAAGCGCTTGTCCAAACATAGGTTGTCGATTAGAATTGATTAATGGAATTCGGACCGATCTAAAAACGCGCCTTAACTGTTGCGAGCGTTGCGCGAGCAATTGACTTCAATTTTCGCCTTGCAACGCGGAACCTCGTTGGCTTGGACGGATTTGCGACCGCGACAGCCCCGCTATCCCCGGCACGGCGGTATCGTTTCACAAGTGCTTCGACCTCTCTTCTGATCGGATCCTGCGCATCCCAGCAGCCTTGTTCGAGAGTATCAACGTAGAGATGGACGATGCGCGGGTTGAGGCGGCACTTCGCTCGTACCTGCTCCGCCGTTACCGCTGACTTCAATGCAGGAACGTACCTTACTCCGGCGGCATAGAAGTTCAACTTGGTGCGTATACATTTTTCGCACTCGCCACAATTCTCACCAAGTTCTGGCCGTTCGTAACAAACGCGAAGGTGATTCAAGACCGCAGGATTCGAAGCGACAGCTTTCGCCTTCTCGGTTCGATCCCAAGAGGCACCCGCGCTGCGCACGCGAAATCGTGTGTGACCCAGCATTTGATTGGTTATTGCGTTGCTCGACCAAGGCGTTAACTGGTGATCGTAGGGGGTATCGTCGGCAAATATGGCATGACCAAACTGGCGATCGAAGAGATGCAGAATCGCGCCAATACCTAATATGTGGGTCATTCCCCATTTGATGCAAAACGGCTTCTGCCAATTGGTTTTAACGGTGTTCAACCGCACACCGTAGGACTCGGTCAAATTCGCGATGTGACCGCGAGCAATTTTAAAGGCTTGGTCATCGTCCCAGGGAATGTCGAAGCCCTGGATCAACACGGCGGCCTCGACATTTAAACTTCGCCGACCCAGAAGGTGATGTTTGTGAGCATGTAACGCAAACGTCGAGTCGAGGCCACCCGAAAACGCCATGATTGCCGCTTGTGTCTCCGGCAGACGTGGTGACGTTTCGACATCTGCGCTGAGTGTCACTTGCTGGAAGAGATCCGGCCGCCAGCGGCACCACGCGGCCATATACTCTTCCATTGCGCTTAGAAATTCGCCGTCCGCTTCGCCCGCATAGTGAAGTGGCAATCCGCGCGACATCGCCGTTGGCAGAGCTGCTGCAATCGCGAAATTTCCGCTTGAAGCGCACTTTGGAGCATCGGGGCCATCAATCTCATAGATGATCTTGTTAGGCTCGGAGCGCGGAAGACCATCGATCAGTACGGTGGCGACGCTTCCAAATTCTGAGGCTTCGAGTTGTGTGCGAACAACCAATCCGGTCATTGGTGATCATTATCCTTCACTTATCAGCCCACAATCGGTGAGTGCGCCAGCCCGTCAAAGCCGGAGCGCTATGGTGTTTGCTTAATTCCCTAGACCGAATGTATGAATATCTTTAAACTCCGGCCGCGAACCTTGGTCGAAAAGAATATTCCTGATCTCCATAGCTTTTGTTTGCGACCTGAGTAGGTTGTGGCCGCAGAAATTGACATGTCTGTCAAACGCGGTAAATTTTAGTACATATATCGGTAGGGTAAGCCCTCAAATTCGGGCGAACGCATGGCTTCAAAGGTACCCCAGCCTCATCATCACAATCGTTCTGCGTCGCAGGAGACGGCACCGTGCCTCGTCTTTTTGATCAATCTAAATCGGTCCCAGGGACGGCTCAACCATATGAGGGCACAGGCGATCCGGCTTGGCTTGCGCTACGAACGCGTCGCAGCAGTAGATGGCGTCCAAGACGTCCCAAGGTGGATGCGTGACGAATTTGATTTCAACGCCGGATTGTCCTCAGGAGAAATCGGGTGCTATGCTAGCCATCTCAAAATATGCGCGGAGATCGTCGAACAGAAAATCGATGCTGCGATCGTGCTTGAAGACGATGTGACACTTGATGAAGACTTTCTGGAGTGCTCGGCAAAGGCGATAGAGCGAGCCCCTGATGGATGGGACATCATCCACTTATCGACGAACTTCAAGAAGCCAGCCGTGCCAATTCGGAGTCTCGATTCAATACGGTCGTTGGTGCGCTACGCGAGAATGCCTGTGAATTCCGCCGCCTATGCGATCAGCGCGTCGGGTGCCGCAAAGCTTCTCGCGCCTGGCCGCCGAAATCGTCCATTCGACATGGAGTTCCGGTACGCATGGACGCGCGGGCTAGATATATGCGGTGTGTACCCGCCGGTGGCACGCCAGTGCGGTGAGTTCATTTCGACCATTCGTCAGCCCTCGCCCGAAGACGATCCTGCCGGGATGCTTTCCAAGAAAACGCCGCGCCCGAAATGGAAGCCGGGCCTTAAGACCCAAATTCATGGCTGGTTTTACGTGCAGCGTCGTCTGGGATTGAATGGCATGTCGCATCTCTTGGCCCGGTTGGCCGCACGCGTGAAATCTAGTACGCACCGATAGCAGGCATGCGCACTAGTTTTTTTAACTTACTGAACCCTTAATCACGGAGTCTTCTTGAGTGGCAGTCGAGTGCGGGCAACTGTATTGCACAAGCGGAAATATCGGCGACGACTTTCAAGCAAGAGCTTCCAGTCTTCACCTTCCTGAAAAACCAACGCGATTTATCAATCGCGACCGCATTCACGAATGGCGGAGCGAAGAGCAAGTTGCGCTGATCATGAACGGATGGTTTGCATCGAATCGTGACGCTTGGCCGCCTGCGGCGATGATTCATCCGATCTTCGTGGGCTTTCATATTAGCGAGCGCTTTAAACCGACAGTTCGCCGTCACAGCGAATACTTGCGCCGCTACGCGCCGATTGGCGCGCGCGACGTGGCAACGGCAAAATTTCTTGAATCTCTTGGTGTCGCTGCGGAACTGACCCACTGCCTAACCTTGACGTTTCCGACCCGCGAGAAGGCTCCGCGTGACGGGAAGGTCTACATTGTCGATGGCGAAACAATCAGTATCCCAAAATCCCTACGAAAAGGTGCTGTGAAGATAACGCATTTGATGCCGCCACTCGATTACACTGTGACATTGCCCATGGCAGACGAGCTCTTGCAGCTTTACAGAGACACCGCACGGCTCGTCATCACGACACGACTTCATTCAGCTCTACCCTGCATTGCGATGGGCATACCGGTTGTATACTTCTCCCGCCCCAAGGACGGGCGCACAAGCGTTGTGCAGGCTATCGGCGGGACGATTTACGATCAGCGGCTACACTCGAAGTCGCTCACGCGTGGGGTCTTCGGTCGGTTATTCGATAAGGTAGACTGGTCGCCGCCGACCCTCGACGTCACAGGGGTCAAGAGCCATTTAACAAGTGCAGTCGCTCGACGTTTAAATGCCCTCCCGGCAACTAGCAAATAGTGGCGGTGGTCCACGTACCTAGCGGGATCAGGGGCAATTTCAGTACCCGCTCCATCAACGATGGAACGCTTTCACATTCTTCGTATCACTGTCGGTTCCACCGACGACCTGCGCGCCTGCTTGACGCCAAAGATCGGATAGACGCCGAGCAAGGCCCCGGGAGAAGCTGACCGCGCCGAGCAGATAATGTCGCCTCCGTTACATTATCGAGAATAGCCGCCGGCTATCAAAACCAAACCTAATCGGCATTTCAGCGGCGCACGGCGCGCTCATAGAGTGCTCCTCAACCGCACTCGTATCGCGAGCGCGGCCAAGACAAGCAAACCAGGAGAACTCTTATGAAACTTCTTATAGCTGCCGCAATTCTGGCCGGCTTTGCATTTTCCGCGCCGGTCATGGCGAAGACCGACTGTGATGCAGGTTTCAAAACCCATCTCGGGAAGATGACGATCTACGTCGACAAGATGTCTGGCTACGAACTGGCCGACGCCGTACGCAAGTCTCTCGATACCTACAATTCCTGCAAGGCTGGCGACAGCTTCTCGCCACATGGCGTTTGGGACCAGATCCTGGCCGACATGGAAGCGAAGGCAAAGGGCGCAAAGTAGCGACCGTAGCAATGCTTCGAGCGACCCTTGGCCTCGCAGGCGTTTTGAATGCGAGGCCATCGCAATCGCACCGATCACATCCGCAAACGATCATTCATGAGTGCGTCATGTTGAGAACGACCACCTCAAGCTCGTGGGCCGCCGCTGCAAAATCGGCCCGCTATGTGGCCGCTGGCCTCATGGTGTCAGCATCCGTCGCGGCCGCTGGCCTCATTGTGGCGGCATCCGCCGCGGACTCGACAGGTGGCACGATTGGCCTCGTGCTTGAGACGCCTTTTCAACTAGAAACGTCTGCGTATTTGGAACTCTATGCGGTTGCAGGCAGACCTGAAAGAGAACAACTGGCGTTGACGAAGTCCGAGGTCTGGACAATTGCAGAAAGAGATTGGGACACCCTCTCAAAGGCGGCTGCCCGGATAGGCGTCACCATCCGGAAACTTGATGCAAATTGGAATCGAGCTCTGGAGCCTATGGCGAACGGCAAGCCGATGACGGATGATCAAAAGACCATGATGGATCATGCGATGCGGTCAAAAGCGGCCGTTGGCATGAGTATGATGGCGCTGCCGAACGCGGCAATTGAAGAATACGCTTTGACGAAGGGCATGCACAACAGTCGATCCGCAACTGAGAAGCCAACGCTTCTCATTCCCCTCACCGCAGACCTTGCGATTTTTGCGCGGCGTACATCAATTTCCAGAACTGCTGGGGGTTACGCATGGCATGGCACCGTTGAAGAAACGGGCGAGCCGGTCATGCTTCTGTGGCGGCCGGAGGGGAAGATGACAGGGACGGCGACGTACCAGGGCCACGTCTACGCCATTCACAACTTGGGAGGGGGCATGCATGGGGTCGTCAAAATGGATCTTGATGCACTGCCGCCAGACCATGCGCCCATGAGCGCGACGGCGCTGCCGAACGCACACATCGAGAAAGATCCGCTGGTGTCGCAGGGTGATGCGAGCGCGATGAAAGCTGGCCAGAAAGGCCCGTCCACCGCACCCCCAACCAGCAAGCCGAGGCGCTCCGACACGCGCAATCTTGAAGATGCAGCGCCTGGTAAGCTCGCTCTCGCCTTTCCCAATGCGACGGCGCTTGCGATTGCGCCAAGCCGTGAAACAAAGCCTGATGCGCTTGTCACCATCCGAATCCTCGTGGCGTACACGGCGGCCGTAGCCAAGGCGTACTCCGAAATCGAGACGGACCTTGTCGCGCTTGCAATTGAACAGGCTAACCAATCATTCCGAGATAGCGGCATTGGAAACGTTCAGCTTGAACTCGCACACGCCTATCAAACGGATTACGTCGAAAGCGGCACGCATTTCGATCACGTCTTCCGGTTCGCCGACAAGGGCGACGGCTACATTGAAGACGTCCAATCTTTGCGCGACGAATACAAAGCAGACGTCGGGCTATTGATCGTGGATGATGCGAACGGTTGCGGTTTGGCGGCCGAGGTCTTTGCTCGCCCTGAGCGCGCGTTTGCGGTCGTACACCACGCATGCGCGGCGACCATGTATTCGCTGGCCCATGAAATCGGACATTTGATCGGCGCACGTCACGACGAAGCCCTGGATGATAGTGTCATGCCGTTCGCCTTCGGTCATGGTTACGTGCACGGCAATGAGTGGCGCACCATGATGGGTTACAAAGACAGTTGCGGAGGCTGTATTAGGTTGCCGATCTGGTCAAACCCGGCTGTGACTGTACGCGGTCAACCGGCTGGCGATGCAACAAGCGACAACGCGCGGGTCATTGCTGAGAATGCAGCCAGAATAGCCGGCTTCCGCTAAAAACGGTGGGCGCGTATCATTGGGTGAAATCTGCAATAATTGCATGGCTCTTGTCCCTCGAATGCGTTTGAAAAAGCGGGGACCTGGCGGCGCACGGGATATTGCCAGCGCAGGTCCCCAATGCGCAGACGGCAGGGACGGCCGTCTGCAAGCTTTAATAGTGACCACCGCCTTGCCGTGGAGGAGCGTCGGGGCCGACCGGCCAATATCAAAGCTTCACTTGCAGCAAACGTACCGACAATGCCGCTGGTGCGAAAATATCGTTTGGGCTAAGTTTCAATGCCTTTTAGCTATGGGCGTGGCGTATCCTGATCAATATCTTGGCGCGAAGCGGTTTCAGTAGTTCGGGCTTTTGCCATGGAAATGCATCAGGTCAGATACTTCCTGGCCGTAGCGCGCGAGTTGAATTTCACGCGCGCGGCGGAAAGCTGCAATGTTGCTCAGCCGTCGCTGACCCGAGCTATCAAACAATTGGAAGATGAGCTCGGCGGCGAGTTGTTCCGGCGTGAACGGACGCTCTCGCATCTGACTGAACTTGGTCAGCGCATGCTGCCAATGCTGCAGCAATGCTACGACAGCGCGCTGAACGCAAAGTCCCTGGCACAGTCAATCCGTTCTGGTGCCATAGCGCCGTTGCCAATCGCCGTTTCGACGACAATCAATATCATGCTTCTGATTTCGTTTTTGACAGAGCTTGTGCGCGTTCTGCCCGGCCTTGAGCTGCGCTTCCATCGTGGCTCTAACGCTGACGTGGCCGAGTTTTTAAAGAAAGGGGAGGCCGAGGTTGCCGTCGCCGGTCCTCTAGATGCTTCGTGGGGCCGGCTAGATTCGTGGCCGCTATTTAGCGAACCCTATCGGCTGGCAGTGGGAAAGTCGCATCCGCTAGCAGCGAGGCCACAGCCCGTTAATCCTCAAGTGCTTTGCGTCGAGCACCTGTTGTGCCGCAACAACTGCGACAACTTAAAGGAACTCACCGAATTTTTGGTCGCAAGCGGAGGTCATCCCAAATCTAAGCATGATATTTGGATTGAGCATGACATCCCGACATTCCTGGACGCCAATCTCGGTATTGCGATCATGCCGCGAAGTTCGATTTCGTCCGAGAGAACGCGAGCGCTGGAGCTTGAAGGACTGACGGCGAAACGCCACGTGTTTGCGTATGGCGTCGCGGGCCGACAACGGTCGGTGGCAGCGAATACTCTTATTAAGATGCTCAGAGCTGCGGATTGGAGTGCAGTTGAGAGCGATGTCAGTCAACTTCCGGCAGCCCAAAGTTCTAAAGTCGCGGTACAAGCTGCGCCCTCGTAAGGGCGGCGAGGATTGCATCAGTATCCATCCGGCGCCGGTAATCTGGATCTATGAACCGCGCTTTGACGAGCCCATCACGCCCGATGATAAACGTTGCGGGTATCGGGAGCATCCAGTGGCCATTGCCCTGGTAAGGCGCAATGTCCCATCCGGCGGCTGTCATTGCGCACTTTTTTTCTTCGCCGACGAAGAACGCCAGGTTCAGTAAGAGAGCGTATCCATTATCCATGTCGGAGACGACCGCGAATGATATGCGTTCGCTGCCAGAAAGCTCGGCGTTGAAACGTTCAACTTCCGGCGTGATGGCAACCAACGTCGCGCCCTTGTTTCGAATTTGACCGTGAATCGCAGCGAGCGCACTGGCGTTTATCCGGCAGTATGGGCACCAGTGGCCACGGTGAAAGGCCAGGATAACTGGCCCTTGCGAAAGCAAAGATGCCAAATGCACAAGATTACCGTTTTGATCCGGAAGCATGAAATCCGGCATTGGCTCGCCGGGAGCCGGTGCCTTTTCGCCTGTGCCCGCATCGCGCAGATGAGACACCATACGATCAACGACGTCGGCAAAGTCTGGACTGAGTGCGCGGACGCTATCTGCGAGCGACCGCAAGCGAACTGATAATGGTCCATCCATAGTCCGGCAGCGTTCCGTGCACTCTTCGAGCTTTTCGGCGAGACCCTCACCGGCCATGGCGCCGCACTCCTTATCGATCTCTCCGCCTCGTCGTCGATGAGGTGCTGATCGCAAAAGTAGCAATACCTTTTTATAGGTTAGGTCGGTTTGACGCCTCGTACAATGGACTGCTCACACTATTTCAGATTTTAGGGCATCGAGAATGTCGTCGATATCCATGCGTTGGCGGAAGTCCGCATCGACATAACGCGCGATGACTTTCTGGTTTCGCCCGACAACGAACGTTGCTGGCACCGGAACAAACCAGCCATCACTGCCGTGGTAAAAGTCCAAGCGGTACCCCCTGCCTTTCATTAGCACTTCGAGGGTCTCGCCGAGCCACATAACAAGGCCAAGCGAGAGCGCGTAGCCATTGTCAACATCGGACAGGATTTCGAGCTTGCCGCCGGTGAGTGAGCGCACCTCTTCAAGGAATTCCTGCCGGTCAGGCATTATTGAAATGACTCGAGCACCGTGTTCGGAAATCTTATGATGATAAGCCGCGATGGTTCGCAGTTGGATTTTGCAAAACGGGCACCAGTGGCCTCTGTTGAGACTGATGACGACCGGACCTTCTGCAACGAGGTCTTCCAAGCTTATAGCTGTGCCAGCCTTCGAGGGTAAAACGAACGTCGGCATGATTTCGCCGACACGCGGCGCGCTGCTGCCAACCTCGCCGGCGTACAGACGCGCAACAAGGTCATCATAGGCTTCGGCGAATGGAAAATTGAGCTCCCGAAGCTTGTCTGCATAAGCGGATAATCGGACGTTGAGCGGAGCATCGAGCATGCAGATGTCGTCGAAGGCGTCAGCAAGGGTATCTTTGCTTATCAAGGTGACGATCCTGCATCGGGAGGCGATTCAACAAGACAGGTAAATATGGACTTCGGCGAGTCCTGCAATATCGACCAGACTCGCCGAATATCAGCTGACTGTCAGCGCCCGTCAAATACGCCATGGAGCGTTACGGTTGAGCTGGTGCGGGCGAGATCCTCGATAACGCCTGCATGGACGGTGGCTGCAAATGTCGACGTCAGCAGGGCGGCGATAAGTGCGAGTTTCATGATAATTCTCCTATATTTTCCAGATGGTTGAACAAATATTCCGGCGAACTCACTTTGCCTGCCGGGATATGCCCAGATACTGCCAGCCGCTCTGTACAATCGGAAATATCGATGCCCTTCGGAATTGATAGCGCCGCGCTATCGCGTCGTGCGCGACTTGTTAATTTTGTGTGAGCGAGCGCATGACTATGACTATGGTCACGGCTTCGGTGAGGACGTCAGGCGTAAGGCATTGCCAAAACAAGCGCCGTCCCCATCCAATCGATCACCGTGATCGTCAGAACCGAACAATATGCTGGTGCAAGGGATTCAGTTTGGTGGAGCCGCCCGTTGCGGCTATTCAGAATTCAAAAAGTGTTGCGCTGGCAGGAAGGGTGCTTGGTGGACGATCACAAAGACACTGCCGAACATGTAGGCGACACACATTCCGGGCACGGGAACGAAAGCGCGCATTCGCACGCACCTAAGGATTTCGGCCGAGCATTTCTCATTGGTATTGTTCTCAACACCGGCTTCGTCGCGATCGAGGCAGCGTATGGATTTGTCGCAAATTCGATGGCTCTGCTCGCTGATGCCGGACACAATTTGAGTGACGTCTTTGGGCTGCTGGTTGCGTGGGGCGCGGCGACTCTAGCGAAGCGTGCGCCATCGCCGCGTTATACTTACGGCATCCGCTCTACGTCGATTTTAGCAGCATTGGCGAATGCTATATTCCTTTTAATTGCTGTTGGCGCGATTTCTTGGGAAGCATTTGGCCGCTTGGGTGCGCCTGAGCCGGTTGCCGGGAAAACGGTCATAATTGTTGCTACCATCGGTATCTTGATCAACGGGACAACGGCTTGGTTGTTCATGTCGGGCCGCGACGGAGATTTAAACATCAAAGGCGCTTATATGCATATGGCTGCAGACGCTGCGGTATCGCTCGGCGTTGTGATTGCCGCGATCATCATTCTGCTGACGGGATGGTTATGGATCGATCCGCTTGTCAGTATGGTAATTGCAGCTGTGATCGTTTGGGGAACCTGGGGCTTACTACGGGATGCGGCCGTTCTCGCTATGCACGGTGTACCACCCGGTCTCGACGAGGCGCGCATCCGGCAAACCTTGATAGCCCTTCCCGGGGTTAAGACTATCCACGATCTGCATATCTGGGCCTTGAGTACGACAGAGACAGCACTTACTTGTCACTTAGTGATGCCTAGTGGTTGCCCGTCCGATAGTTTTTTAGCGGATACCGCCAAAATGCTGGATGACGCTTTTAGGATTCAACACGTCACGTTGCAGGTCGAGCGGGGCGACGGTGCGCTGTGCGCGTTGGAACCCGACGACTTAGTATAGCCGGGAAGAGTTGCTAGATGCTGCCTTCTAGGGCCTACTCACTAAATTTGGCCGCATTGTCCCGCTCTCACAGCGGGTACTATCGGTCACAAATTTGCTTGCCTTGACGCTCCGTACGAATAGTGGCCTATTGGATCAGATGTTCAGAACGATGCGCCAGATGGTCATTTGGGCCCTCATTGCGGTTATCGCTTTTGGTAACGGTATGAGTGTGCCTGCGACGGCGGATGACCATAGTTTGGCTGATTTCGCGCATGTGGCGAGCGCTGGCAGTGCCGCCCACAGCCATGCCTCACACTCTGTCGATGAGCACTCGTTGAGCGGCGTTCACATTCCGTCTTCCGACGTGGGAAAATGTAATCATCTAAGCTGCGTCCCGGATGAGCCCTCTGGCGGACCGTGTTGCCACGTGCATGCGCATTGCTGCATTTCGCTCGCCACGCTTTACTCCGATGCGTCCGACGAGGCTCGCCTCCTTCGTGAGAGTGCGATGCTGTTTGATCTAGGTGCCGCAGTGCCTCTCGGTGCCATTTCGTATCCCCTTCTCCGTCCGCCGCGCGCCGCTGCTTGATACACGGGATTCTGGCGTCGCGTCAGGTCCCGTGTTGTCCATCGGCACGGTATTCCGCGTTTATGCGCGTGGTAATGTGGAGACCGCTATTCCCCTGAAGGGGACCACGGAATTTACAACCCTGCTGAAGCTCTAGATCTAATCTGAATAGGCTTTTGCATGCTTCGATCAATGATTGCTTTCTTGCTCATGTTGTCATGGGCAGCACCTGTCTTGGCCGGTCCTGGTCACGATCATGGCGATGGCGGACACGGCGCTGAAGCGGCAGCTCCTTCTGCTAGTATCCCGCGTATCGAAAGCGCGGGCTCAGAGGTGGAGCTCGTCGCAGTGGCCGAAGGCCATAAACTAACAATCTACCTTGATAGTTTAGATACGAACGAGCCTGTCGACGGCGCAACAATTGAAATCACTGGAGATGGCATTCCTGCTGCACTTGCGAAACGGGTGGGTCCAGGAACCTATGAACTCGAGGCCGATTGGATTGATATGCCCGGCGCAAAGGCGCTGTTGTTCAGTGTGACCGCTGGCGAAACTGCCGACTTGCTGAACGGCACTTTGAACATTCCGGCCCCTGGCGCTGAAGCGTTACCCAAGACGGCCTCGTCGGCAGAGCTGTTGGCGAGAACTGACGTTTGGGCTGCCATTCTAGGTTTACTAGCACTGGGATTTTTCATTGCGGTTGCACTGA
>JANOCZ010000057.1:0-12907 GCA_031412455.1 Hyphomicrobium sp.
TGGCGCTGCTCAAGGTGTCGCCGAAAACGCCGCTCGTCGATGTCAAATTCGGATCGTCGGCTGAAATCGAGGTTGGTGATTGGGTGCTGGCCATCGGCAATCCATTCGGGCTTGGCGGATCGGTCAGCGTCGGCATCGTCTCGGCCAAGAGCCGCGATATCAATTCGGGCCCCTACGACGACTACCTGCAGACCGATGCGGCAATCAACAAAGGTAATTCTGGCGGGCCGCTGTTCAACATGAAGGGCGAAGTCGTCGGCGTGAACACGGCGATCATTTCACCGACCGGCGGATCGATCGGCATCGGGTTTGCCGTGCCGTCCGACACGGTGGCGGCGGTCGTCGATCAGCTCAAAGAATTTGGCGAGACGCGGCGCGGGTGGCTCGGCGTCAAGATTCAAACCGTCACCGACGATATCGCTGAGACGCTGGGCGTGCCGGAAAACACGGGCGCGCTGATCTCGGCGGTCACGCCTTCCAGTCCTGCAGCTAAGGGCGGACTCGAGGCTGGCGACGTGATTTTAAAATTCGACGGCAAAGACGTGACGACGATGCGCGGCTTGCCCAAGATCGTCGCGCAAACGCCGATCGGCAAAGCCGTCGATGTCGAGGTGTTGCGAAGGGGATCACGCAAGACGGTGCAAGTCGCGGTCGGACGGCTGGAGGAAGAGGATTTCCCATCCACGATCGGTGAGAAATCGCCGGACGATAAAAAAGATGGCGACGCACCTGCGGCTCCAGTCGGAGTGACCGTAATGGGCCTCAAGCTCGCGCCGCTGACGGAGGCGTCGCGGAAGAAATATGGCATCGACGCAAAGATCAACGGGGTGATCGTCGAGGATGTCGATGGCCAGAGTTCGGCTGGACAAAAGGGCATCAAAGAAGGCGACGTGATCGTCGAAGCCGGGCAAGACCCCATGGCAAAGCCCGAGGATCTCGCACGGAGCATCGACAAGGTCCGGCAAGCTGGACGCAAAGCCGTTTTGTTGCGCGTCGAGGACGGGAAGGGCGATCTACGGTTCGTCGCGGTGCCGCTTCAGTAATGAAGTGCTGCCTGAAGACGGGGCGCGAAGCTCGATACATCAGGACTGGAGAAATTTGTGTCTGAACGCCACGGGATTATCGAGACTGTTTTCGACCAAATGGTGCCGGTCCATGCGGATGGGCACAAGTTCGTGGCCATCGGCGCGGCGCTGACGTTGTTGTTTTTCCTGTTGTGGCCGCCGGTCGGCTGGCTGCTGGCGCTGGTGACGGCGTGGGTCATCTATTTTTTCCGTGATCCGCCGCGGGTCACGCCGCTGCGCGATGGACTCGTTGTCTCGGCTGCCGATGGGCGGGTCTCAAGCATTGATACCGTGAAGCCGCCGGCTGAACTCGGGCTCGGGCTTGAGGAGCGCGTGCGGGTCTCAACGTTTTTGTCGGTCTTTGACGTGCACATCAATCGCGCGCCGATTGCCGGGCGGATCATCCGATCGGTTTACATTCCAGGCGCTTTCTTCAACGCTGCGCTCGACAAGGCCAGTGAAGAGAACGAGCGGCGGGCCCTTGTCATTCAGGCGTCTGGCAACGCGCAGGTTGGTGCGGGGCAGGTGGGCAGCGCGCAGGTTGGTGCGGTTGAAATCGGCGTCGTTCAGATCGCGGGTTTAATCGCGCGGCGCATCGTGACGTTTTCAAACGAGGGCGACGTCGTTGGCGCGGGTCAGCGTTTTGGTTTGATCCGCTTTGGGTCTCGCGTCGATATTTACCTGCCGCCTGGACGGAACGCGCTCGTCAGCACGGGGCAGCGGGTCATCGGCGGAGAAACGGTGATTGCCGATTTGAAGTCGGACGAGGCGGAGCGGGAAGCGCGGCGCGACTGAGGCGCGGCACGCCGGCACCAGCCAGGTATGGAGGTCACGATGGATCCAGAAGTGCCAACGCTCGTAGAGGAAACGATCCGCCGCCGGAGACGGCCGCTGTTTCGGCACAGTCGCGTGCCGGTGCGCATGCTGGTGCCGAACTTTTTCACGCTCGTCGGCTTGTGCGCTGGGTTGACCTCGATCCGCATGGGCATTGAAGGGCGCTATGATCTGGCGCTCGCGGCAATCGTATTCGCGGCGTTCCTCGATGGCATCGATGGGCGCATCGCGCGACTGTTGAAGGCGTCATCGCGGTTTGGGGCTGAACTCGACAGCCTCGCCGACTTCGTCAATTTTGGCGTCGCGCCGGCGTTCCTCGTTTTCAACTGGGGGCTTGCCGATCTGCGCAGTGCGGGCTGGATTTGCGTCATGATGTTTGCGCTCGCCTCAGCGCTCAGGCTGGCGCGTTTCAATACGGCGATCGACGATGACAAGCCCCGATGGCAGGCCAATTATTTCACCGGCATGCCGACGCCGGCTGCTGCCATTGTCGTGCTGCTGCCGGTGTACCTCAGCAGTCTGGGGCTCGAGGGGCTCAAATCGCCGTTGGCGCTCAAGTTTGTCATGGCCTACACCTTGTTCATTGCCTTCATGATGGTGTCGACGATCCCAACGTTCTCGGGCAAGCTGCTCGGCGAGCGCGTTGGGCGCGAATGGGTATTGCCGATTTTCATTGTCGCAATCGGCGGCGTGGCGATGCTCGTGACCTATCCCTACGATACGCTGACGGCGCTGACGCTCGGCTATCTCGCGTCTATTCCGGTCAGCTGGCGTAAATTCCAGGATAAGATTGGAGAGACGGCTGACAGCGGTGCAGCGGGTCAAGCTGCGGGCGAGGCGGTGCCAGTTGAGAGCGAGATCACGGCGTCGCCGGTTGCTGGACCGGCTCCTGGGCCTGGACCTGTTACTGGACCTGTTACTGGGCCGGCGGGTGGTCCAACGGGGCGCGTTTATCCGTTGCGTCCAGGAGAGCCGCCGCGGTGAAGATCGAAAGTCTAGCGATCGCCGACGTCCGCTTGATTACGCCCGCGAAGTTTGGCGATGCGCGCGGGTTTTTCTCCGAGACGTGGAAGGAGAAGGCGCTAAGCGATGCCGGCATCGTCGCGCATTTCGTCCAAGACAATCACGCGTTTTCAGCTGCGAAACATACGCTGCGCGGTTTGCATTTCCAGCTCGAGCCGATGGCGCAGGACAAGCTCGTGCGCGTCACGCGGGGGGCAATTTTAGATGTTGCGATCGATATTCGCCGCTCGTCGCCGACCTTTGGTCAGCATGTGACGGCGGTTTTGTCGGCATCCAACTGGTCGCAGCTGTGGGTGCCTAAGGGATTTGCGCACGGCTACTGCACGCTCGAGGACGACACCGAGGTCGTCTACAAGGTGACGCAGTATTATTCGCCAGCGCACGATCGCGGCATCCTGTGGAATGATCCAGCTCTCGGTATCGCGTGGCCCGGCGACGTCATGAGCGTGCAACTGTCCGACAAGGACAAGCTGCAACCGGTGCTCGCCGTCGCGCCGCAGCTCATGGATATGTGACGCTGTGAGTGTTGTGTGCCGGTTGTGTGTCAGGCCGGAGCCGCAACGTTTGGCGCAGCGTCTCTAGCCGCTTTCGACCAGACGCTGACGTGGCCGTTGGGTTCCAGCAACGCGAGTTTGACGTCGCTCGTCTTGAAGCTGCCGGCTAGCCTTAGCGCCGTTTCCAATTCCATTCGGGTGATCTGCTCGCGACTGAGTACCTCTTCGACGATGCGGCCGTCGCGCACCAAAACCAGCGGGCGGCCATCGACGATCGACTCCAGTTTCTTGCTGCGATAGCTACCGTAGGAGACGACCCAGTTCAGCATGATCAAGGTGAAGGCGCTAATCAGTCCGCCGATCAGCGAATTGTCTCCGGCGTTCATCGAATTCTGCACGGCGTTCGAAAGGATCAGCAGCAGGATTAAATCGAGAGGCGATAGTTGGCCGACCTGACGGCTGCCGGTCAGACGCAGCATCACGATCAGGAATGCGTAGACGGCGACGCCGCGGACGACGAATTCCCACCACGGTACGGTTAAATCGAACATGGAGCACCTCAGGTTATATGTGAGGTGTGATGATAGCGCGGACGCTGGCTCGCAGTCAGCCGGTCAACGCGCTGGGTAGTAAAAACAGCGCCGCGCGGGTGCACGACG
Source organism: Hyphomicrobium sp. (assembly GCA_031412455.1). GTDB lineage: Bacteria > Pseudomonadota > Alphaproteobacteria > Rhizobiales > Hyphomicrobiaceae > Hyphomicrobium_B. The sequence continues at coordinate 4,075 of JANOCZ010000057.1, forward strand.
CTGTTTTGGATCAACGGACCGGCCTCGTTAGAGTTATTTGGTCTCTTCCGGCGCGCGGTGATAAATGTCGTCGGTGCGCATGATGTCGTCCTCGCCGAGGTAGGAACCGATCTGAACCTCGATGATTTCGACCGGGACTTTGCCTGGGTTTTCCAGGCGATGCCACTGGGTCGCGAAAATGTAGACGCTCTCGTTTTCGCGCACGAGCTTTTCGATATCGCCGATGACGATCTTCGCGGTGCCTTGTACGACGATCCAATGCTCCGACCGGTGATGGTGCATCTGCATCGACAACTTGCCGCCCGGCTTGACGTGCAGCAACTTGACCTGAAAGCGGGGACCGACGTTCAGCGTTTCGAAGTAGCCCCACGGCCGGTAATTACGCAGGTGCTGCTCTTGTTCCTTGCGGTTCGATAGCTTCAGCCGCGCGACGATTTTGGAAACGTCTTGCGTGCGGCTCTTATCGGCGACGAGCAGCGCGTCAGGTGTATCGACGATGACAAGATCGCGGACGCCGATCGTCGAGATGATCGACTTTTCCGAGTGGACGTAGCAGCCGTTGGTATCTTCGAGGACAGCTTCGCCGTGGATGTAATTGCCCTTGTCGTCACGAGGGGCGATGTCCCACAGCGACGACCACGAGCCGACGTCGTTCCAGCCGACATCGAGGGGTAGCATCGCGGCGGTGACGGTTTTTTCCATCACGGCGTAGTCGATCGAGATATTCGGTGATTGAGCAAAGGCTGCTTTATCGAGGCGGAGGAAGCCTAAATCGTCGGTGGCTTTGGCGAGCGAAGCGCGCGCGGCTTCCAGAATTGCAGGCTCGAGGCGGGCAATCTCTTCGAGATAAGTGCGGGCATTGAGGACGAAAATGCCGCTGTTCCAGTAGTAGCCGTCGGTTGCGAGGTAGCGCTCAGCGGTCGCTTTATCGGGTTTTTCAGCAAAGCTCTCGACCGTGTACGCGCCGCCGTTGAAGCCTTCCAGTGGCGCGCCTTGTTTAATGTAGCCGTAGCCAGTGTGGGCTTCCGTCGGTTTAATACCGAACAGCACAAGTTTTCCAGTAGCGGCCACCTTGGCGGCGCGCTTCACGCCTTCGACGAATTTGGCATCATCCTTGACGACATGGTCGGACGGCATGACGGCAAGAACGGCGCCGGGATTTTCGCGCAACGCGGCGAGCGCTGCGACGGCAATCGCCGGGGCCGTGTTGCGGCCGATCGGTTCAAGGATGATCGCACGGGGTTTGATGCCAGCGCGTTCGATTTCCTCGCGGACGAGAAAGCGGTGGTCGTTATTGCACAGCAAAATCGGCGCTGCGAAGCCGGCATCGGGTTTGAGACGCGCCATGGCAGCGCCGAGGAAGGTCGTATTCTGTCCGGTGAAAAAGCGGATGAACTGTTTGGGATACATCGCGCGTGACAACGGCCATAGTCGCGTGCCGGAGCCACCTGACAGAATTACTGGGAAAATTGCGTTCATGGATCGCCGGCCCTTTGCGTCTCGTGGTCAATCAATGGCGGACACTGCAACTTAGGTTCAAGTCGGGTGAATCATCACACGATGCGCACCGTAGCACGGTTTGCGCACAGACAATCGCGCAGGCCGATGCCTCAGTCCGGTTGTCGACGGGTTTGTGACGCGTGATTGGTGATGAAGCCGGTTCGTTGAGCATTGTGCCGCAGGTCTGCGAGGGCGCACGACACGCCCTCGCCGATTTCAACCCGCGGGGCGGGTCAAGCGTTCCCGCAGTGAGCGCAGTGACGAGGACGTCGGCGGCGCAGATTCAGCGATCGATGCCGGCGGGCGCGGGCCTGCCGCAGCAGGTGATCCGCTCAGCCTGGAGCCCAAACCGAAGCCTTGAGCCGGGGTGTCTTTGCGAAGGGCTGGTGCAGATGCGCGAGAGGCGCCGGCTTGAGACGGGTAATTTTGCGGCGCTGTCGATGCTGGGGTGTAGGTCGCGGGGCCGGGGCTCTCCGTATCGTCGGCGTTGGAGCTGATGCCCACAGCGTCGGCCATCATTGCGAGTTGCTGAGTTAAATCGCCGCCGGTACCGATGCCCGACATTCGCCAACGATCGACGACCTGTTCCAGGAAGCCTTCGTCGCCCATGGATTTCTGCCACTTTTCAGAGAAGCTCGCTGTCGATGAGCGCGGCAGACAATTTTTAGGCAGCTCGTCAAATTTTATACGGACGGGAAGCGACATGCCGTCACCGAAGGCAATGGCTTCGCGTTGGCCGAGCGAGGGTAAGAATTCGAGCAGGCCCGATCCGGTGTCGGCGACGGCTGACTGGACGATCGCCTGGTCGCGGTCGTTGGCCATGCGCAAGGCGAATACGGTGTTGCACTGGGACAGAATAGTCGGATCGATTTCGGCGGGGCGCTGTGTGACGATGCACAGGGAAGCGCCGTATTTCCGGCCTTCTTTCGCGATCTTCGCAATCGCGCGTTTGCATGGCTCGAAGCCAAGCGTCGCGTTGGCTGGGACGTAGCGGTGCGCCTCTTCGCAAACGAGCGTGACTGGAACCTGGCCCTCGCTCCACAGCGCGAAGTCGAATGTCATCCGGCAGAGGACCGAGACGACGACGTTGACGATTTCAGTCGGGAGGCCGGTCAATTCGAGAATTGTGATCGGCTTGTCGTTGACGGGTACACGGAAGATGCGGCCCAAAACCTGCGTCATGCCGTCGTACACGGTCAACGAGCCGAACATGAAGCCGTAACGGCCGTCTTGCGAAATGTTCTCGATGTAGTTTTTGAGCTGACGGTATGGCTGCAGATCGCGTTTGTTCTCGAGCTTGCCCATACGTTCGTCGATAAGGCTCGTCAGGTCGGATATGCGATAGGGAACGGGCGTATCAACAGTATAGCGGGCAGAGTCGAGCACGCCGCGCCGGAGCTTGTTGCTCTCGCCTGAACGGCCCGAATTATAGCGGCTCTTGGCGATCGGGATAAGTTCCTGGAGGACCTCGATTTCGGCCTTGCGTTCGGCATCGCCGATCAGAACTTCGACGATCTCTTCGAAATTCAGCAGCCAGAACGGTAGCTGCATGTTGCGCGGCGAAATAACTTCCGCGGCGTCGCCGAAGGCTGTTGCGTATTCGTTGTGCGGGTCGAGCAGGACGATGTGCGCCGCCGGGTTTTTCTCTAAGATGGCGCGCAGGATCAGCGCCGTCGTGCAGGATTTACCCGTGCCCGTCGTGCCTAGAATTGCGAAGTGCTTGCCGAGAAGATCATCGACGCGGACCATGGCGGGGATCGAGCTGTCTTGGCGGATGCAGCCGACGCGTACAGCCGAGCTACCGTCGCCGCAAAAAGCGATTTCGAGTTCGGATTTGGTTGACACGCGGCAGCGGTCGCCGAGCGCTGGATAGACCGTGACGCCGCGATTAAATTTGGCTTTGGTGCCGTCGTTACCCTTCCACAGCTCGCCGACGAGGCCCAATTCGGCAATCCAGATTTCGCTATCACCTTCGCGCTGGGCTGGGACGGGGACGCTCAAGGCGGAGACGATTGCGAGGACAATGGTGTTGGCGGTATCGATTGCGAGCAACGTTCCCATTTCTGGCCGATCGTTGATCGAGCGAACTTTGCCGGCGGTCTGCCCGTCAAGCAATACAATCGCTTTGGAGCCTGTCACGGAAACAATGCGGCCGATCGAGCCGTCGGCTCCACGCACCTGAGATTTTGCAATCGAGTTCATTGGAGTTCCTAGACTGAAGCGGATTGGAGTGAGGAGATGCCGTTTGATGTGACGGCGGTGACATCATTGCGAGACGGCAGAAGGATCGCGACTTCGGTGCCTTCGCCTTTCGTGGAGCGGATCTCTATTTGACCGCCGTGAAGTTCGACGAGGGCTTTGGCAATCGGCAGCCCGAGTCCGGTGCCTTCGCGCCAGCGGGAGTGGCCGGAATCGACCTGACCAAATGGGGTCATTGCGACTTTGATTTCGTCCGCCGTCATGCCGACGCCGGAATCCCTAATGAGGACCGCTACTCCGCCGGTCTTGGTGCGCAGCGCTTCGACCTCGATTTTGCCGGCGCGCGGCGTGAACTTGATGGCGTTGGAAATAATGTTGGTGAAGATCTGGCGCATTTTGACGGCGTCGCCGCGGGCCATAGGCAAATCATAAGCCGTGCTCGAGTTTAAGGAGACGCCAGCGTCGTTGGCCATGAGCCGGAACGAGTTAATGCAGGTTTGAATGATTTCATCGACGCTGACTTCGCGGTCGTCGAGCGTGTACTTGCCGCTTTGAATTTTCGAGATGTCGAGGATGTCGTTGATGACGGAAAGCAAGTGGCCCGCCGCATCGTTGATCAGCGTCGCATACTCAACCACGTCGGCATTCGGCAGCTGGCGGTGTTCGTGCTCGGTCAGGAGTTTGGAAAAGCCGATGATCGTGTTCAGCGGGGTACGAAGCTCGTGGCTCATGTTGGCGATGAATTCGGATTTGACGCGGCTGCCCAGTTCGGCCTCGATGCGGGCTGAGTGTTCAGCGACGCGAGCGCGGTGGCGCAGGACGGCATCGCCCAGAAGCGACGCGTATTCGTTCATCAACGAGTTAGATTTGGAATTGCCGAAAGCGCCGTTGAGCATGGACCGGCCTGGTTGAAAAGCGGAGTTCTTCAACGGCCAAATTAGGGCGTAGGTGCTAACTGCAGGTTAATAAGTGACCCAGAATACGCATTGAGATTGTGCTGCGATGCTAACGGGCATCGCTCTGACTATGTCTGTACAAGTTGACCACACCGCGAAGGTTGACGATCGGAAATCAAAGCATTGTTAGCGGGTTACGAATTTGAACGGAACGGACACGTCAAGCGGGCCAGTCGCGACCTCTTGCGGCATCGGCGGGAATGGCGCTGCACGATCGAGGGCTGCAACCGCTGCTTCGTCCAAAACCTTGGAGCCCGAACTCGAGGTGATCTCGCGGGAGAGTAATTCGCCTCCCGGACTGACCTTGAACTTGACCCAGACGGTGCCGTTCAATTTCGAGCGCGGATTGATCTTGGCCTTCTGCACTGTCTCGCTCAGCTTGCCGAGGTACTGCTTGAACAGCGCGGGATCGATTGAGCCTTTTTGCTCCTCTCCGGAACTCTGTTCGGTGGCAATGGCAACCTGTTGGGGTTGTTCTTGGGCTTGGACGACTTCCGGCGGAGGCGGCTGCGTGAACGTTGGCGGCGGCGGCTCTTCGGTTTTGACGATATTGTCTTCAACCTTGCTTTCGGTCGCCGTGATCGTTTCGCGCAATTCGTCGGGCGGCTTGACCTCGTTGATCGGTGGCGGTGTATCCTGGGTCGTCGGCGTCACGTCGGCCGTCTCGATGGTTTGCAGGGCGTCGCCGCTCGAGAAGCCTTCGATCGCGATACCTTGCTCAATTAACATGGCGTCTTCGCCCGTGCCTGCGGCGAAGGTATCGATGGGAGTTTGCGGTGTGGGTTCGGCTGGCAGCATCGCGTAGACGATCGTTGCGTGGATCATCATCGAGGCTAAGACGGCGATGGTTCGGAGTGTCAGCATGGAAACGCGAGACCCTAGTTTGAACCCGTGGAGGAGGCGGCGGCTGGCGATGGCTGAGACAGAAGCGAGACGCGCGCGAAGCCTGACTCGCCGACGCGGCCGAGAATTTCCATGACGTCGCCGTAAGCGATTTTTTTATCGGCGCGGACGTAGACGATGCCCTCGGCACCCTCCGTCGCTTTGATCGCCATCAGTTTGCTGACGAGTGACTGGCGGGTCACCTGCTCATCGCGGATATAAAGATTGCCGTCGGCGGACAGGGAGACGACCATCGGTTTTTTGACGGTGCCGAGTTTCGACGCCGATGTTTTGGGCAGATCAACAGGCACGCCCTGGACCATCAAGGGTGCTGCGACCATGAAGATGATCAGCAAAACGAGCATCACATCGACGAACGGCGTGACGTTGATCTCAGCCAGCGGCTTGTAGCTGTTTTCGCCGTCGTCACTGTTGTTGCCAAGGGCCATTGCCATTTTTCTACGCCTTCAGCTTGACGGGGGTCATTTCAGCGGTGCGGCGCGACATGCTGCGCGCGAGAGCGGCGATCGCCGGGGTGATCTTGTCCGAGGCGCGGCCAAGCGCGACGGTGAATTGATTATAGGCGATGACCGCTGGGATGGCGGCGGCGAGGCCGACGGCGGTGGCGAATAGCGCTTCGGCGATGCCGGGCGCGACGACGGCGAGGCTCGTGTCTTTCGACTGCGCAATCGCCGTGAACGAGTTCATAATTCCCCAGACCGTGCCGAAAAGACCAATGAACGGCGCGGCAGATCCGAGCGTCGCCAAGAACGGCAAGCCCTTTTCTATACCTTTCAATTCGCGCCGCATGGCGCCGCGCATCGCCTGCTCGAGGCGGTCGCGCTTCTCGCCGCTATCGGCCGTCTTGGAGCCTTCGGTCCATTCGATTTGAGCCGCTGAGCTGATGGAATTGACAAGGCCTGGACGAGGCGTTTCGGAAATCGTTCCGGAGGCCGCCGCGTCTTCGAGAATGCCGACTTGGCGGTTCAGCTTCCATAAACGGAACATCTTCTCGATGATCAACGCCCAGCACACGATCGATGCCAGCAGAAGGCCGATCATGATCGACTTGACGACGATGTCGGCGTGTTGGAACAGCCCGATGATGGACAAGTCCCGGCCGGCTATTGCGATCGTATCAGGCACGCGATGTTACTCACTTCATCAAAGCGGTTGACGTTATTTGGTCAGCTTCACATTCGACAGCGTCGATGTCGTCAAGCGTTGCAGGCAGCCGTCCACCGGACCTGCGTCCGATTTGCAGTCGAGGACGTCGTTGATCAGAAACGAGCCGATCTTGTCGCACGCCATGCCGTCGAGATCGAAAAGCTTGACGGATTTTTTTTGAGCTTTGACGGGGGCCAGATCGAGGGCCACGCGGCGGGCGATGACGGCGTCGGTCTGAAACAGAACAAGGTCAAGCTTCAAGGATTGATAGGCTGTATCACCTGGATTGTTGACAACGATATAGGCGCGGCAACCCTTATCGGTCGTCTCTAACTTGTTCAGTTCCAGCGCGACCGCCGCCGACGTGCCCGCAGCGGTCACGGGATCATCGGCGGCAGATACCGCCCCTGAAGTGATAGCGAGTGCCAATGCGATCAGCGGCGCCGAAGAAACCGAGGGAAGAGGGAGCCGGGTCACTGGGTACTTTCCCAAAGGTTAGAACTGTCTTCGCGTTCGCATTCGTGGCTTCGAAATAGCGCTTTGGCGTTCACGGAATAAGCACCATCTACCGCACTTTACTGTGATGTTATTCCAGTACGCGTCAGCGCGTGCTGCCTTTGATTAGGTTGGCTTATCTCGCGCGTCTCGAGTCGTTTAGCAAGAAAATGCTGCGCTGCGGCGCAACGAGAATTCTTCCTGACCTCAACACGCATTCATCCCGTGAAAGCTCGGTCGTGATGCAATCGGGCAACCACCTGAAAAGATTGCAGGCTTTGGGAAAAAATCCCTGTCTCGTGCCGCTTGACCCGGAATAGGTGCGCCCCCTTTCTGATTAAGGGATCGTGATTCGGGGGACATGCATTGATGAGTTGGATGAGAGCGGCTACGGGGGTGGCTACTTTGGCGATGGCGGGATTCATTACGCCGCTTAGTGCGCAGGAGACTACGCCGCCCCCATCGACCCAGCCTCCGGCTGAAACGGCGCCCGCCCAAGCTCCGGCTGCGACCCCTCCAGCTCCCGCCGGGCTCACGCCGCCTGCTGCTACTCCAACTCCGCCCGCTGCGGCACGGCCACCTGCGGTCGAGCAAGGTGCTACGCCGCCTGCTGGACAAACGCCTCCGGCTGCGGCTGGACAAACGCCTCCGGCTGCGGCGGGTCAGGGTCAACAACTGCCGGAAGTCGAGATTATTCAGGAACAACAGAAGCCTGTTCCGGTGCCACAAGCACCGCCGCCGCAAGTCACGAAACGGCAGACGCCTCCGGCACAGCCGCCACCGCCACCCGTCGCCGCAGCACCGGCTGCGACGCCCGTGCAGCAATCAGCGCCGACGCCACAACCGCCGCCCGTCGAAGCACAGCCGCAGCCCACGCCGACACTCACTGCCACGGGCGGGCCGCCGCCCAGTGATACGGCGGTCAAGATGTCACCGCTCAGCGGCAGTGAGATTCCGTTGGAAAAAGTTCCTGGTGCGGTTGGCATCGCGACCGCCGCGCAAATCAGCGCGGAAGGCTCAGGGCAGGTTCAGCAGGCTCTGCAACAGCAAGTGCCCGGCGTCATCATCACCGATATCGGCGGTAGCGGATTCCGCACCGATGTGTCGTATCGCGGCTTCGATGCTTCGCCAATCGGTGGACGCGCGCAAGGACTCGCGGTCTATCAAAACGGCGTGCGCATCAACGAGTCGTTCGGCGACACCGTCAACTTGGACATTATCCCGACGAACGCGATCCGCGATATTGCGATCGTCGGCGGCAACCCGGTATTCGGTCTCAACGCCATCGGCGGCGCGCTGTCGATCACGATGAAGGACGGGTTCTCTTATACCGGCGGCGAAATCGACACGATGGCTGGCTCGTTTGGCCGTAAACAAGTCGGCGTACAAGCAGGTGGAAACAGCGGCGGCGTTGCAGCTTATTTTGCCGCCGAATACATCCAGGAAGACGGGTTCCGCGATTTCTCGGAAGCGGAAGTCAAGCGCATGTATGGAGACATCGCCTTCAAGGGCGATCGGTCGGAGTTTCATGTCAGCTTGACCGCGGGCGACTCAGTGGCCGGTGTCGTATCGGCGGCGCCCGTCGAGGTTTTGGCTGTCGGCTATGGCCGTACATTCACGTCGCCGCAGGATAC
>JANOCZ010000058.1:0-7102 GCA_031412455.1 Hyphomicrobium sp.
ATGTTGTGGGTGGCGATCAGCGCTGCGACGCCCTGGGCGCGGATCGACTCGATCAATTCGGTGAATACATATTCCGAGGTCGTTGGATCGAGATTTCCGGTCGGCTCGTCGGCCAGCAACAGTTTGGGCTCATTAGCAAGGCCACGGCAGATTGCGGTGCGTTGCTGCTCGCCGCCCGACAGCTCGGCGGGGCGATGATCAACGCGGTCGCTGAGACCGAGGCCGCTCAACAACGCGCGAGCGCGGGTGGTCGCTTCCTTCCGCGATTTACCGAGGATCATTTGCGGGATCATAACATTTTCAAGGGCTGAGAATTCGGGCAGTAACTGGTGGAATTGGTAGACAAAGCCGATCGACTGACGGCGCAGCCGCGTCCGTTCCGCTTCGCTCAGCGCCGCGCAATCGCGGCCATTTAAAATGACGCGGCCGCTGTTTGGGGATTCGAGCAGGCCCGCGATGTGTAACAGCGTCGACTTGCCAGCGCCCGAAGGGCCGACGAGCGCGACCGCCTGGCCCGGCATCAAGTCAGCACTCGCGCCTTGGAGAACGGTAATTTCGCGTGGGCCCTGCTTGAACGAGCGCCTCACGTCTTCAAGTCTCAAGATCGGCGTTGCCGATGACCCGGGAGCGATTTGATCCATGTACATCACTCGTATCGCAAAGCTTCGACGGGATCGAGCTTGGAGGCTCGCCACGACGGATAGATCGTCGCCAGTATCGACAAGGCCAAGGCCATCAGCACGATGCCCGCCGTTTCGTTGACGTCGATCTCGGCTGGTAATTTCGTCAGGTAGTAGATGTTCGGGTCAAACACGGTTGCGCCCGTCACCCACGAAACGAAATTCTTGATCTGATCGATGTTCCAGCAAAAGACGACGCCGAGGATCAGACCGGCGATCGTGCCGACTATGCCGATCGATGCGCCGGTGATCAAAAATACGCGCATCACTGCGCCTTTGGTGGCGCCCATCGTGCGTAAGACGGCGATGTCGCGACCCTTGTCTTTGACGAGCATCATCATGCCGGAAATGATATTCATCGCGGCGACGAGGATGATCAGCGACAGGATGATGAACATCACGTTGCGCTCGACGGCTAGGACATTGAAAAACGATTCATTGCGCCGCCGCCAATCGGAAACGTTGATGGTCGGACCGCCGGCGGCTTTTATGTCGGCTGCGTACTTGTCGATGTCCTCGGGTTTGTCGACGATGACCTCGAGCACGTCGACTTCGCCGCCTTTGGCGAAATATTTCTGCGCTTCGGCGAGTGGCATGAAAATCATCATGCGATCGTATTCGGACATGCCCAGTTCAAAGATGGCCGACACGACATAGGCTTTGGAGCGGGGTGCCGTTCCAAATGGGGTTGCGGCGCCACGCGGCGATACCAGCGTGACGGTGTCGCTCAGACCAACGCCTAGGGACTGTGCGAGCCGTGCGCCGATGGCGATGCCGGTCTGGCCGTCAAAGCCGTCGAGCGTGCCTTGTTTAATGTTACTGGCGACGAGCGTCAGTGATTGGATACTCGCCTCATCGATACCGCGCACCAAGCCGCCCAGCGCCTGCAAGTTTGACGAGACCATGACCTGGCCCTCGATCAACGGCATCGCCGAGATGACACCTGGCACCTTGGCGAGTTTGGCTGCGATACCGGCGTAGTCTTCGAACGGTTCGCCGATCTTGTGGACGATGACGTGGCCGTTGAGGCCCATAATTTTTTCGAACAGGTCTTTGCGAAAGCCGTTCATGACGGCCATCACGATGATCAGCGTGGCGACACCCAGCATGATGCCGAGGAACGAGAAGCCGGCGATAACCGAGATGAAGCCTTCCTTGCGCCGGGCGCGCAAATAGCGGCCAGCCAACAGCCACTCGAACTGCGAAAACGGTCTGGTATCGGCGATGGCCGCTGTCATACAGGTCGAACTCCCCTCGTCCCTTATCCCCGGTGCGGCCGTGCTACCCCCGCAATCGGGCCAGAATACGCTTGCGCACAGCCTTGGTCGCGCTGCCCCCAGCAAAATCGGCACACCTGGGCTGATTCCCCGTCAATCCCCGGCACAAAAGCGCGATTTGGACGCCCCCTCAGTAGGCCCGCGCGATCAAAACATACTCCCGCGCTGGCTCGCCCGTGAACAAACACGCACCCTTGATTGCATCGGTCGTCAGCGGCGCGTTGCGGATCGTGAGCTTCAGCGCCTTGAGCCGCTCGGCGATAGCTTCGAGTTTCGCGCCATCTGGTTTCGACCAAGCTACTTTGGCCCAGCCCCTGAAATCGCCGCCCTCGTCGTCTGCTGAGGCCGCGCCGAAATAGGCGGCGAGGTCATCGAACGTCGTGATGTTTGAGACAATGTTCCCGTCGAGCCTGGCCTTTGCCTCAGCGAACAGGCGCGCTTGAATGTCGTCCAATAGTGCTGGCGCGCTTTTGACGAAGTCGTCGCGCGAACTCGTGTGGGCGGATATTTTATCGCCATCGCGCAGCGCGTCGCGGCGCATGTACGTGACGTTGCCCCCGCTTGCATCGCGGCCACCTATCTCGACGATGATGGGTGCGCCGCGGCGGACCCAGTTCCATCGCTTCTCGGCGGACTTGACCGGCTTCAGATCGACGAGCACGCGCGACCCTGCCGCTTTGAGATCTTTTTCGATTCCCGCGCAGTAGGCGATCAGCTCCTGATCTTCAGGCTTGTCGCGCAGCATCGGCACGATCACGATCTGCCGGGGCGCGATTTTGGGCGGCAAGCGCAGGCCGTCATCATCGCCGTGGGTCATGATCACCCCGCCAATGAGCCGCGTGGACACTCCCCAGCTCGTCGTATGGCACAGCGTGAGCTGACCTTCGCGGTTCTGGAATTGAATGTTTTGCGCTTCAGCGAAATGCGTACCCAGGTAATGCGATGTCCCGGCTTGCAGGGCCTTGCCGTCCTGCATCATCGCTTCGATCGAATACGTGTTGTCGGCGCCGGGGAAACGTTCGTTGGCCGGCTTTTCGCCAGCGACTACCGGCATCGCCAATACGGTCTCGGCAAACTCGCGGTAGACTTCGAGCATCTTCAGCGTCTCGGCCATCGCGTCGTCGCGATCAGCGTGCGCGGTGTGGCCCTCCTGCCAAAGGAACTCGGCGGTGCGCAAAAAGAGGCGCGTGCGCATTTCCCAGCGCACGACATTGGCCCACTGATTGATGAGCAGCGGGAGATCGCGATAACTCTTGATCCAGCGTTGAAACGCGTCGCCGATGATCGTCTCAGACGTCGGGCGAACGATCAGCGGCTCTTCAAGCTTGGCGTCTGGATCGACGACCAGTTTGCCGTCCTTGTTCATCAAGCGATGATGCGTGACGACCGCCATCTCCTTGGCGAAGCCTTCGACATGTTCGGCTTCTTTGGCGATGAAACTCATCGGAATGAACAGCGGGAAATAGCAGTTCTCGTGCCCCGTATCCTTGATGCGTTGATCAAGCTCGGCCTGGATGCGCTCCCATACACCCCAGCCCCACGGCTTGATGATCATGCAGCCGCGAACGGGGCTCGTCTCGGCCATGTCGCCGTCGCGGACGATCGCCTGATACCAATCGGGGAAGCTTTGTTCGCGGGTGATCGACAGCGCGCGCTTGCTCATAGTGAGACCTCGAGCCCGACAATCGGGCGGCAAGGCGCCAGCAAATAGTGATGAAGGCCCATAGCGCGTCAGTCTTTCGGTGAACAATTTTCAGGATTCGAGAGCTCTGAGCGAATAACGCCTCCGCACCATGCTGGCAATGGCGAGCGAAGCCGTGGCCGTGGACGGGGCTCGGACGGTCGCAGTTCGCCTGCTATTTGACGCTGAGGTTAAAGGTTGGCGATCACCGCGTAGACGCCGCTGAAGGCCACGAGCGCGACGCCGGTATTCACTAGAAATACCTTGCCAATATTGATTTTCGACGGCGCGCTGCCCGGCGTTCCTGGAACAACATCACCGGCCTCGTCCTGAGTGCGGGCGAAAAACGGCAGCACCGCGAACAGCGTAATAAACCACAGACAGAAAAATGTGGCGACAGCGACGGACGTACGCATCAGTCTATCCTTTTTGCGCCAGTTCAAAATGACGGTTGAGCGATGCCGACTTATACTTGTTCAAGCTCGACGAGGGTACCGCAAAAATCCTTCGGATGAAGAAAAAGCACCGGCTTGCCATGCGCGCCGATTTTCGGAGTGCCGTCGCCCAGCACGCGCGCGCCCTGAGCCTTCAACTGGTCGCGCGCGGCTATGATGTCGGGGACTTCGTAGCAGACGTGGTGGATTCCGCCATCGGGCGCTTTTTCGAGAAACTTCGCGATCGGCGAGCCGGGACCTAACGGCTCCAACAGTTCGATCTTGGTGAGGGCAACTCAATGAAGACGACCTTGACGCCGTGCTCAGGCTGCTCGAAAGCCGCGCCGACATTGGCGCCAAGTGCATTGCGATAGACGGCGGACGCCGCTTCGATGTCCTTCACCGCGATCGCCACATGATTCAATCGTCCGATCATTCCAGTCTCCGTCACTTCGTTTCGGGTTCTTCAGTTGCGGCCTTCGACCACGGTCATCAAGACTTTGACAATGGGCTTCTTGCCCCAGGCCGAGTTCAGCGCGCCGCGAACGGATTTGAACACGGCTTCCTTGACCATGTCGATGTCGCCGCGGCGCTTTGCCGGAATTGAGCGTAACGTGCCGTCGATGGCGTCGAGCACGATTTCATACATGTCTTCGCCGTCTTGGTCGACAAGCGGGATACCCTCGAGGACAACGTCCGGTTCGCCCAGAATATCACCGCGACGCGACATCGCCATCGCCACGACGGCGATGCCGGCGAACGACAATTTGCGGCGCGCCTTAACCGGTCCTTCGGCGTCGGGCACGATCAGATTGCCGTCGCGGTAAAGGCGACCGACATGCACTTCGTCGATTACGCCGCGCTGGCCTGGCCACAGCTTCAAGACTTCGCCATCGACGATGACAATTGCTTCGCCAGCACCTGATGCCCGCGCGAGTTTGGCATGTTCCTGCAAATGGCGCGCTTCGCCGTGCATCGGCACCGCCACTTGTGGCCGCATCCAGCCATACATTTCACGCAGTTCCTCGCGCCGGGGATGGCCCGTGACGTGAACCAGCGCTTCGTTGTCGGTGATCACCTCAACACCACGGCGGGCTAAAGCATTTTGCACGCGGCCTACGGGTTTCTCGTTGCCGGGAATGGTGCGCGAGGAGAAGATCGCCATGTCGCCCTTGTCGAGCGAAATGTCGGGATGCTGATCCTCAGCGATGCGCGCGATCGCGGCGCGAGGTTCACCCTGGCTGCCAGTACACAGCACGACGGCTTTATCGGCGCCCAGATCATCGAAGCGCTGCTGGTCTAAATACGCGAAGTTCTCGGGCAGATAGCCGGTATCGATTGCGACTTGTATGACCCGATGAAGCGCGCGGCCAGCGACGACGAGCGTCCGCCCGCAGGCGTGCGTCGCATCGGCGACGGCTTTGATGCGGGCGACGTTCGAGGCAAACGTCGTCACGGAAACGCGGCGCGGCGCGGCGGCGATGATTTTCGCCAGAGACTGAGCGATCTCGGTTTCCGACGGCGAGCGGCCATCGCGCATAGCATTGGTTGAATCGCAGACCATCGCCAGCACGCCCTCGTCGCCGAGCGCTTTGAGCTTCGTCTCATCGGGCGGATCGCCGACGAGCGGAGTTTTGTCGAGTTTCCAATCGCCGGTGTGGAAGATCAATCCAGCTGGCGTGCGGATTGCGAGGCCGCTTGGTTCGGGAATGGAATGCGCGAGCGTCACGAACTCGACATCGAACACGCCGGCCTGGAACCTGCCGCCGAGTGGTATCTCCGTTATCGGCAGGTTGATGCTGCGGCCATACTCACCGATTTTCGATTTGACCATGCCGGTCGTGAACGGCGTCGCGAAGATCGGGCAGCCGAGCTGTGGCCACAAATCGAGCACGGCGCCGATGTGGTCTTCGTGCGCGTGGGTCAACACGAGGCCGGCGAGCGATTGCTTTTCACCGATGATGTAGCGCAGGTCGGGCAGCACGACGTCGGCGCCGGGCTCCGTGTCGCCTGGGAATGTTATGCCGAGATCGACCATCAGCCATTGCCGGCGGCGCTCGGGACCGAAGCCGTAGAGATAGACATTCATGCCGATCTCACCCAGGCCGCCCAACGCGACGAAGACCAGCTCATCGCTGCCCGCCGGGCCGCGCGCCGGCTTCTTCTTGACTTCATTCATCGGCTATCGCCCTTTGCCTGGTTGGGCAATGAGTGCGACATCGCCATACGTTATGGTTTCGATTTGGCCTGCAACATCGGCCAACAGTGCGCCGGACGGCGCTAATCCTTGATAGGTCCCGGTCAACGGGCCGGTGCGGGTTTGAACTGAGATCGGTTCGCCGATTTGCCCGGCGCGCGCCATCCATTCGTCGCGAATGTCATTGAAGCCCGCGCCGTTGCGCCAACGCCCGAGCCAGACGTCGCAACAATCGGCGAGGTTGGACAAGAGATCGTCAGCGGTTGCGGAGAGGCCGTTTGCGGCAAGCGACGTCGCCGCGCGCCCGAGATCATCGGGGCTCGTCGCAACGTTCAAGCCAAAGCCTATGACCGCCAGGAAACCAGGTTCCCCGCGCGCCGTCGTCGTCTCGACCAATATCCCTCCGGCTTTCGCGGTTTCAATCAGCACATCATTGGGCCACTTGAGCCGTAGAGCGATCGTTTCCGCAAGAGGAGATATCGTCCGGATTGCCTCATAAAGTGCTATTCCGGCGACCAAAGACACTTCTCCCGCGTGGTGAAGCGGCGCTGCGCAGGTGACCGCGAGGCTTGCCTGGAGATTTCCGGGTTTCGAGACCCAGCTGCGTCCAGCCCGCCCCCGGCCCCCGGTTTGCCGTTCAGCCGTCACCCACAGCGGCAGATTTTCGCCCGCAAGCGCGAGGCGCATCGCATCAGCGTTGGTCGATCCGGTTTCCGTCAGGCGGATGATTGAGTGGGGAGGAGAGGTCATCGAATGTTCGAACTTTTTATTTGAGCCGTTAATGCGCTTGTCGATCCCACTTTCAGAATCCTTCTCCCCTGGGGAGAAGGTGG
>JANOCZ010000059.1:0-1866 GCA_031412455.1 Hyphomicrobium sp.
TGTCCGCCCATGACGACGAAATCGCCCAGTTCGGCTGAGCCTGAGATGCCCGTCATCGCGACGATCACGCAGTGACGCCCCATCACGACGTTGTGCCCGATCTGCACGAGATTATCAATTTTCGAGCCTTCGCCGATAATCGTGTCCTTCAGCGCGCCCCTATCGATGGTTGTATTGGCGCCGATCTCGACGTCATCTTGGATGATGACGCGGCCGATCTGCGGGACTTTCAGGTGGGAGGTCTTGCTCATTGCAAAGCCAAACCCATCCTGGCCGATGCGGACGCCCGAATGGATGATCACCCGGTCACCGACCAGCGCGTGCGTGACCGTTGCCAGCGCACCGACGTAGCTATCGCGGCCGATCGTGACGCGCGCGCCAACGACTGCGTTAGCGGCGATGCGGGTGCCGCGGCCGATCTGCGCCTCTGGCCCAACGATCGCGCCCGGTTCGATGATGACGCCATCCTCGAGCAGGGCCGAGGGATCGACCGGGGGCGCGCCGGCCCGTGCCACCATCGGCTGCAGGGATTGCGGATAGAAGAGATGCAGCGCCCGCGCGAAGCCGTGATACGGCTGCGCGGTGACGAGCGCGGCGGTCGTTTTGGGCAGGCGTTCAGCGAGCTGCGGCGCGACCAGACACGCGCCGGCCATCGTCGTCGCCAACTGCGCCAGATACTTTTTATTGTTATCGATAAAGGACACGTGGTTGTGCCCAGCCTCAGATAGTGGGCGCACGTCATCGATCAACAGATGCGGATTGGCATCGGGCGCGATCGTGGCGCCGGCGGCCCGGGCGACGTCGGCGAGGGGGAACGGTCCGGCCCGATCGAAGAAGCCGGGATGTTCCATCGTCTCAACCGCCTCTCGCCTGCAAAATTGCAAAATTGTGGGCGACTTTGAGAACAGAACCGGCGCGTTGGCAAGTCGCCAGCGCGCCGGTTAATTGTCTCAGTGCCGCGGTTAACCGCGTTGCCGCTAGAAGTTGGTCGAGGCGCCGAAGCGGAACTGCTGTTCGCGGTCGACGCTCGATTTGGACAGCACCTCGGCGTAGTCCATGCGCAACGGGCCGACCGGCGAGTTCCACATCAAGCTCGCACCCACCGACGCGCGGATGACGTTGTCGTCGACGAGGTTGGGGCCTAGCAATTCCTTGGCCTTGCCGCCGACATCAAACAACGAACCGGCGTCGGCGAACACGGCGCCGCTGATGCCGAGGTCTTCAGGAATGAACGGCAGCGGGAAGCGGACTTCTGCGGTTGCCGACCAGAACGTCGTGCCGCCCAGCGCGTCGCCCGTTGAGATGTCGCGCGCACCGTAGCCGGCGCGTTCGAAGCCGCGAACGGTTTCGCCGCCTTTGAAGTACGAGTCGAGGATCTTGACGTCCTCGCCGCCCCAGCCCTGGATGTGGCCGCCGATGACACGGCCGATCAGCGTGATCTTTTCGGTGATCGGATAGTAGCCACGGGCTTCGGCGTTGACGCGCCAGTATTGGACGTCGCCGCCCAAACCAGCGAACTCGTCGTCGAGCTGCAGGTAGAAACCGCGAGTTGGGTTCTTGGGATGGTTGCGCGCGTCGTAGGTCAGGGTCGTGCCGACAAGTGAGGTGAAGTAAGCTTCGTCCTCACAGTTCGGCGCGAGGTTAGGATTGAGGACCGTATCGCCGCACGCTTCGCGGATAGCAAGAGAGGCGCCACGGCTTCGCAAGCTGCCGTCAGTGTTGAACGATGGGCCTTGCACGTCAAAGATCTCGTCGCGGGACAGGCCATAGTGGGTCTGCGCCCAGAGATTTTCGGCGATCGGGAAGCCCATGCGGATCTGGCCGCCAGACTTGCGCTGCTTGAAGCCCGACTGTTCGGTCTGGTCG
>JANOCZ010000060.1:0-5864 GCA_031412455.1 Hyphomicrobium sp.
GGTAGTTGGCGGCTGCCATCGCGCGTCGTAGCAGCGCTGGCCCAGCGACGTGGACTGATTGCGCACGAAGCCAGCGAAACCTACACCGAGCCGCAGGCTCTGGCCGCCGAGTACTCTTGGTATTAGGGAAGGGCGAAGCGCAGCTGAACCCCGTTTTGCAAGACACTTGACCCGTCGCGTCGCTAGCCCAAAAACGGGTCTTTCATCAAAATCGTATCGTCGCGCTCCGGGCTCGTCGACAACAGCGTCACCGGACATTCGATCAGCTCTTCAAGCCGCCGCACGTATTTGACCGCCTGTGCCGGTAACTGCGCCCAACTGCGCGCCCCGCGTGTAGATTGCGACCAGCCTTCAAAATCTTCCCAGATCGGCTCGATCCGCTCTTGCTCGATAAAGCCCGCCGGTAGCCGATCGAGGCGTTCGCCATCAAGCCGGTAGCCGACGCAAATGCGGATCGTATCGAATCCGTCGAGCACGTCGAGCTTTGTCAGCGCAATGCCATCGATACCCGACACCTTGCACACCTGCCGCACGAGCACCGCATCGAACCACCCGCAGCGCCGTTTGCGCCCGGTGACCGTGCCGAACTCATGCCCGCGTTCGCCGATCTTCTCACCGATGGCATCCTGCAGTTCGGTCGGAAATGGACCTGAGCCAACGCGCGTCGTGTAGGCCTTCGCGATGCCCAGCACATAGCCGATGGCGCGCGGTCCCATACCCGATCCCGTCGCCGCCTGTGCCGCAACCGTGTTCGACGACGTCACGAACGGATACGTCCCGTGGTCAATGTCTAACAATGCACCTTGCGCACCTTCGAATAGAATTCGCTCGCCGCGCCGGTAGGCTTTGTCGAGCAAGTCCCACGTCACATCCATGTACGCCAAAATTTTCGGCGCGATCTCGGTCAGTTCGGCCTGCAAAATCTCCTTCGAGATTTCCGGCTGCCCGAGCCCGCGTCGCAGCGCGTTGTGATGCACGAGAATGCGATCAATCTTCCCGCCCAGCGTCTCGAGATTGTTCAAATCCTGCACGCGGATGGCCCGCCGCCCGACCTTGTCCTCATAGGCTGGACCGATGCCGCGCCCAGTCGTGCCGATCTTGCCAGCGCCAGCCGCCTGTTCCCGCAGCTGATCGAGCTCGCGATGCAGCGGCAGGATCAGCGTCGCGTTTTCGGCGATGCGCAGATTATCGCGCGTGATGACGACGTTTTGCTTAGCCAGCTTTTCGATTTCCGCACACAGCGCCCACGGGTCGATCACGACGCCGTTGCCGATGACCGCGAGCTTGCCGGGCCGCACCACACCCGACGGCAGCAGCGACAGCTTGTAGACATTTTCGCCAATGACGAGCGTATGCCCGGCGTTATGCCCGCCCTGAAATCGAACGACGACGTCGGCGCGCTCCGACAGCCAATCGACGATCTTGCCTTTGCCCTCGTCACCCCATTGAGCGCCGACAACGACCACATTGGCCATTTGAAAACCTTCTCGCAATGAAGCCCCGGCGATTGCCAGGGCTGTTGATCTCGTCGCAACACCACTCCCCGCCCGGGAGCGAGCCGGGTGAGGAAATCTCCCCCGGCTTATAACCGAGATTCTCCCGCTACAACCGGCCCATCACGGCCCATAGATGATTGACTTCGCCGCAGGCCACGAAATGCGATAGCCCAATTCGAGCACCCGTTCGGCTTCGGGCTCGACCACGCTGTCGAATTGCAAAATGCCCCGCTTGTCGTCGAAGTTCGTTTTCGTGGGCGCAGTCTTGCCCGTATATTCGACCTTGATGTCCTGATTTTGCGACACTGGAATGCGATCCAGAACCTGAATCTGGATCGGCCGCTCGTGCAAATTCTTCAACGTGATGCGGGAATTCCGGTTGTCATTACGCGACGTCGAAATCAGCCCGCTCTCGCCGCGCGTCTCCTCCAGCACGATGTGCCGCACCTTGACCTGATCATCGACGCCAAACCCTAGGTCATGTTCCTCGCCAGGCTGTAACAGCGGCAGCGACGCGGTGCCAGCGAACGTGCCATCACGAAACAGGTAGACGCGGCCGGGCAGCAGCGGCGTGCCCTTCGGCGACTTGAGGCGCGCATAGAGGTAGGCGTTCGTATCGATCTTCGGCACCGTCCGGCTCGACAACGCAGGTTCGAGCGCATCAGTCATAAGCACGACGCGTTTCGCATCGCCGTTGCCGGTGACGCTGACTTTTCCCGGCACGGCAAACGTCACATCGAACGGCGCCGACACGAGTGCCGCTTCCGTCTCGGCAATGACCTGCGGCTCCTCGAGACTAGTTGTCTGCATCGGCGCTCCCGCTTGCAACTCGCTCACGTCAGACTTCGCCTCGTCCTGGATGTTTTCGGGCCGTCGCGCTTTGGCCATTGGCGCTGGCGGCGCAACAGGTTTTACCGCAGGCTCGAAATCGACGATCTGCGTTTCGAGATTCGGCGCCGACGCGCCTTGCGCCGGCCGTGACGTCGACAGCTGCAGCGTCACGTTATCCCAATTCTCACCCGAACGCTGGGTGATTGCCGCCCGCCGCGCCAAATCCATTTTTGCAATCGTCGTCTTCGTGCCCGTTTGCAGCCGCGCGTCGTAGAGCGGCATCCAATTCGCCCCCGCCACCTGATAGCGGATCGTAAAATCCGCTTCGAGCGGACTTGCAGCCGTCACGTAAACACGCACCTCGGTTTGATCCGATTTGGCCGGCGCGAGCGTCGAGAGGCGTTTGTCGAGATCCTCGATTCTGCGTTCGAGATCGCGCGCTTTGACGTGCCCATCGACTCCGAGTTTCGCAGCATCCGTCGAACCTTGCGAGATCGTGCCCAGGACGCGGCCCCAGTCATCGCTGACCGTGCCCGACGCTGGCCCGAAAGCTGGACGCATTGGCAGCTGCGCTAAATTTATGATCAGCTGCTTTTGCGTTTCGGACGCTTGCACCTGAGCATCAACCACGGCCTTCTGATCGCGCAACGCCTCAAGCTCGTCCTCAATTTTTTTGCGTTCCCCATCCGCCGCCTGGCTCTCGGCCCGGGCCAGATATTTGCGTGCAGTATCGACCGATCCGATATCGAGCTTGCCCGTCGCTGAACCTTCGACGCGGATCGAACCTGCAACCGCGCCGGCCGGCACATCGTTGAACACGACGACATGCTCGCCCTTGTCGATTTTGACCTTAGCGACTCGCGTCACCTCGGCGCCCGACAAAAAAACCTTCACCTGATCGACGCGCGAAGGCCCCACGACTTCAGCTGCCATTGCCGCTGGCGCAACGCCCGCTAAAAGATTGAACGACACGCCCGCAGACAGGCCAACGATCGAAGCGGCAAAACGCATTGCAAATTTTCCTTTTATCGGCATCGCAGAAGCATTGGGGTGCCGGTTGAAACGTTCAAACCGGGCTTTCTCTACGCGTCGAGCCAGCCGCGAGTATGGCCGAAATGGCCGTGAAACGAAAGCTTTTGCGCCGTGCGCAGTTAATCAGGAGGATAAGTCGTTAACTGTATTGCGCTCTCCAGCGCGCGGCATCAACAGAAAAAGGCGGCCCCGCAGGACCGCCTCGATCGCAACTCGAAAGCGAGTTCAATTTCTATTCGACGTTGAAGCGCAGGCCGGCGCGGATTTGATGCACGTGCTGATCGCCGATCGAGATGCGCGATGGGCCGCCATCAATATCCATGACGAAATCGGTGCCGCCCATGAAGAGATAACGGTAGCCGATATCGATCGTGGTGATGTCTGTCACGTCATAGCTGAGCCCGGCCATCGCCGCGGCCGCGATACTGATCGTGCTGGCGCTATCTGAAGCTGTGAATGAATCAACTGGAATAGTGCCCGTCGTGCAAACCGATTCGACGTCGCACGATTCGATCCTCGTCGTATGCGAGCGATCGAACTCATTCCACACGAAGCCGAGGCCCACACCGACATACGGCGTGAAACCGCGGCGGCTGCCAAGATCGTAGTAGGCGTTGGCCATCCACACGGTCCCATCGACATCGATGCGATCCGTCACATAGATCGTCGTGCGGCGGTCGGCAACTGAGCCGTCACCATCGAAATCGCCGTTACCCGATGGATCGGTCCCGTAGGTATCGTTCACACCGTCAAAATCCGTATCGTAGTACGAATGCGATTCCCAGGAATCCGAGCCTATGATTTCCGCTTGGTCGTTGGACCGTTTCTCGACCGTCGCGTCGATGCGCCAGCCGCCACCCAGATAATAGCCAACGCCGCCGCCGAACGTCGCCAGACTGGAAAAGTCCGAGCTGAACCACGTCGGATCGAGTGACTGCAAGTCCGGACCACCCGCAAATGAGCCGGTATATCCATCGCCGCCGTTGATCAGCCCCCCATACTGATATCCAGTTTCCGAAAACGACGGCTGGGTGATCGCGCCAAATCCGGCATCAAACCGGAAATACCAATTTGGTTTGTAATCGGGAATGGGAACCGGCGCTGGCACCGCAATGACCGGGTGAGGCGAACCTGAATCGCGCGTCATATCCCGAACGCCGCCCCGGCTCGGACCCCAGTCGGCAGCTCCTGCCGGGCACGCTGTGGCAACGGCCAAGGCTACGGAAATGCACGCCAGCTGAACTTTCATAGCCCGAAATCCCTCAAAAGAAACCCGATGACGCGGGTCTTGAATAACAACTGCATGTCCTCGTCAGACGGATCAGATGCGGAAGTTGCAAGCCTTTGAGCGGCTATCCTGTGCGCTCTGAAAAGAAGCGCGATACGCGTGACAAACCAAGACGTGATGTCGCGAAAAGGCCTTTGGCGCGCGAACTCACACCGCTGGCATCGTCTGGATGCAGGGCGCCAACGCGGCGCCCCGTCGTGATCTCGTAATCAGCCCAACTGAATTGGGCCTCGCGAATTAGTTGAGGTCGTAGCGAAGACCAAAGCGGAATTCGTGCGCGTGAATGTCTTCGACTGTTGGATCTTCAGCGACCGTCGTGCCACCACCCGTGTGGACAATCGCGCCCGTCTCGACGCTGCCGAGGTACATGAAGCGGTAGCCCGCATCGAGATACAGACCGCGGCTGCTCGCGACCGGGCCATCCTTGAAGCTGCCCTGCTGCTCGCCGCCGCGCAGCTTTATCGAGAAGCCACCCATCGCCGCGCCGGCTACATGCGTGTCTTTGCCTTCTTCGATAATCGCCGTCGTACAACCGCACGTGTCGACAGTGCCTTCGGTTGTCTTGTTGCGCGTGACGCCAAGACCGACGCCGATGTATGGCGTGAAACGGCTACCCGTATCGAAATCATAATAGAGGTTGGCGAGGAACACGTCGCTCTTGATACCAAAGCGGCGAACACCTTCGAGCGATGCGTAATGATCGGCGAGGTTACCCTGCGCGTCGGCTTCGAAACGGTGGCTCCAGGTCAGATCGCCACGAATGCCACCGCCAAAGTAACGGCCGATGCCGCCGCCGACGCTCCAAGCGCTGTCGATGTCGGTTTCGGTCAAGTCATAGATGCCAATTTCCGTCATCGATGGTTCATCGAACACGCTGTAGCCGCCGTCGGCGCGCACGTACCATGATGGACCATACGACTGCATCGGCATGGCCATCGGGCCATCCTTCATGCTGCCACCACCGTAATTTCCAAGGTCGGCAGCCGCAGCGCCTGCGGCAGTGCCAAGGACGAGGGCTGCGCTGAGGAGTACCGCGCGCGTGAAGGCCATGAGAGTTTCCCTTTCGGTGTCAACCACAGCGTTGGCTATGGCTACGGTGATAAAACTGCGATCACCTCGGACTATCGCCGACAACCTTTAAGGGAGACTTAATTGACGAATGAATTTGGCACGATCCGATGCAAAAGCATCGCCACCGCATTTAACAAATCGTAAAC
>JANOCZ010000061.1:0-11645 GCA_031412455.1 Hyphomicrobium sp.
GTCATCTCGCACACACTCGCCAATTATATCGACATGGTCGAGGCCAAGGTCAATTTTCCCGACCTTGGCATCGACCTGGCAAAGCTCAACCGCGTCACGATCTCGGCGTGCGGAACCGCTTATTATGCGGGCCTCGTCGCCAAATATTGGATCGAACGCATCGCCCGCGTGCCGGTTGAGATCGATGTCGCCTCCGAACTTCGCTATCGTGAAGCACCGCTGCCAGCCGACGGCTTGGCGGTCTTTGTTTCGCAATCAGGCGAGACGGCCGACACCCTGGCGACGCTGCGCTACTGCCGCAGCAACGGCCAGCGGATAGCCTCGATTGTCAACGTGCGCACCTCGACGATTGCGCGCGAATCCCATGCCGTTCTGCCCATCCTCGCGGGCCCTGAGATTGGCGTCGCCTCGACCAAGGCCTTCACTTGCCAGCTCGCGGTTCTGGCCTGTCTCGCTGTTGCCATCGGCCGGGCCCGGGGCACGATCACCGCTGCGCAGGAAGTCGAGATCGTCAAAGGACTGATGGAATTGCCGCGCCACATCGCGTCGATCACCCGCAACGAACAGCCCTTCATGACGATCGCGCAGGAGCTGTCAAAGGCCCGCGACGTGCTCTACCTCGGTCGCGGCACGAGCTACCCGATCGCGCTTGAAGGCGCGCTGAAACTGAAGGAGATCTCTTACATTCACGCCGAAGGGTATGCGGCGGGTGAATTGAAACATGGCCCGATCGCACTGATCGACGAGAATGTGCCTGTTATCGTCGTCGCCCCCGAAGACGACCTGTTCGATAAGACGATTTCGAATATGCAGGAGGTCGCGGCACGCGGCGGGCAAATCATTTTGATCTCGGATGCGCCACCCGAAAAAGTGTCCTGCAAGCTCGCAGCACATATCATCATGCCGAAGGTATCGGCGTTCACCTCGCCGTTGCTCTACGCGGTCCCTACGCAACTTTTGGCGTACCATACGGCGGTTGTCATGGGGACCGACGTCGATCAGCCGCTCAACCTCGCCAAATCGGTCACCGTGGAGTGAATAAGCAGGGGAAAACAGCGTTAACAGTCAAGCCCTTAAATTGCCTCCTTCGATTGCTTGAAGTATAATGTTTTGAGGGGGTGCTGCGTGTGATGGGCGATACCATCGGGGGAAGGTCTGACCTATGGAGCAATTTTTAAAGCCAGCGCGAGCAGTTTCGCTCGCGGCCGTCGGCGTATCTATTTTCTCGCTACTGTGTGCGATCGCCAGCGCCATTGACGCGGCAGCGGCCAAAACGAAGCCACAAGCAGCTGCGCCGGTCAGCGAAGCCGAGCAGCAACAAAAAGACGCCAGCGCAAGCCGGCAAGCCTACGACGCCGGCATCAAGTCCTACTCCGCCAATAAATTTCAGCCCGCTGTCGATCAACTGTCGTCCGCCCTTCGTGGTGGCGGTTTGGGCAGTGCAGAAATGGCCAAAGCACTTTACGTTCGCGGCCTCGCCTACAAAAAGCAGAGCAAACCGGGCCTCGCGATTTCAGACCTGACGAGCGCCCTGTGGCTGAAGAACGGTTTGGGCGAAGCCGACCAGAAGTCGGCAATGGCCGAGCGTGCCGAAGCCTACAAACTCGCCGGCCTCGGAGATGGCGATAGCGGCGCCGACCGCGTCGCGGTCGCTGATCCAAATCCATCGCCTGCCGGTGCCGTCGCGACCGTTCCACCCGCGCCAGCCGCCAAGGCAGCCGCTAAACCTGCAGCCGCGGCGCCACAACTTGCAGCCGCCGCACCTCAGCCTCAATCTGTTACGGTAGCCGCTGGCAAACCCGAATCGGCCGTGATGACCGTTGCCACCCCGAACGGTCAAGTCACCCGCCAATCGCCTGACAGCGAAGCCGCAAAGGACGCCGCCAATGCGCGGCGTCTGGCCAGTCTGCCCGTTGAGACGAGCGGATTTCAGACAGCCGCTGCAGGCGCCCTTATTGGTGACGCTCCGCGCGCATCGAACGCGGTCACGCCTCCGCCCGTGACGGAAGCTGCGATCCCGGCTCCCGTCCCAAGTGCTGCACCGGCTCCTGCCGCCATTGCAGCGGCGGCTCCCACTGCCGCTGCCACGCCGGTATTGGCCGCAGCCCCAGGAGACGACGCGTCGCCCGCGTCGCCAACCCCGCCTTCGACCGTTGGCGGGTTCTTCTCCAATTTATTTGGCGGCGCCCCATCGGCTACGCCGCTAGTGACGCCGCCAGTGACGCCGCCAGTGTCAACGCCGATCACGACAGCATCGACCGGCCCGGCCGCTGGCATCGCGACTGCAAAAGATAAGGCGGCAGCACCAGCCAAGTCCGTTGCCGCGCTGTCGCCGTCAGCCCCTCAAGCCGTTATGCCGTCCGGCAAGTATAAACTGCACATCGCCGCCGTAAGGTCGCGCGCCGAGGCCGATGCCCTGGCGCAGAAGCTCGCGAGCCAGCACGGCACGGCGTTGAAAAACCGGGTGCCGGTCGTCGATGAAGCGGTCATCGGCAGCATGGGCACGTTCTACCGCGTCCGCGTCGGTTCGTTCGCCAATGCCGAGGAACCGCGCGGCGTTTGCAACACACTGAGATCAGGTGGCTTCGATTGCCTGGTCGTGACAAACTAGCGTTGCCGCATCAAGCCGGCATGTTGCTAGGAAGTGTCGATGACCACGCCGCCGGAATTTGACGCCCACGCCCATCAGACCGAAGCACAACTGACCGCCGGCTTGAAACGCTTGGCGCTCGATGATCACAAGGTGCCGGTCCACATCGGCGCACGGCTGCGCAATTCCTTCCTGACCGGGCTTTTGATTGTCGGACCCGTCACCATCACGCTGTACATTATGTGGTGGGTCATCAACCGGATCGACGCCTGGGTCAAACCTCTGCTGCCGATCCACTATAATCCCGACACGTATCTGCCTTTCCCGGTGCCGGGCCTTGGACTGTTCGTAGCCTTCGTCGGTCTGACCCTGATTGGCGCGCTGGCGGCAAACTTGCTCGGCCGCACGCTGGTATCGACCGGCGAATTGATGATGTCGCGCACACCGATCGTCCGCAATGTCTACGGCGCCATCAAACAAATCTTCGAAAGCGTGATCACGACGGCTGGGCCCAACCAAAACTTTCAAAAGGTCGGCTTGGTCGAATTCCCCTCTAAGGGACTGTGGTCGCTCGTCTTCGTGACCGCTGAAACCGAAGGCGAGATTGCTGACGCCAAACCCGGCGGGGAAACCGATTTGCTGACCGTCTTCATGCCGACGGGGATCGTACCGCCGACGGGCTTCATCTGTTTTGTCCCACGCAGCAGCGTGCAGTTTCTTTCGATGACGGTCGAAGAGGCCGCTAAAATTGTTCTGTCGGCCGGTATCGTGATGCCCGATCCCAACAAACTCAAAGACGCAGCGCTCGCCAATGATGCGACGCGCCAAGCAAAGTAGTCAGGCTGCTCGGAACAGACGGACCGCGTCATCGCTCTCGAATAGATAGAGCAGCGTTCTAAGAGCGATCCCGCGCGCCGTCTGCAGCTCCGGATCCGTCGCCAGAATGAGCCGCGCATCATCACTGGCAGCAGCCAGCAGCGTCTCGAAACCGGGCACCTCAGCAACACGAAAACCTGGCAGTCCGCTTTGCCGCGCACCCAGCATTTCGCCGCCGCCGCGCAGCTCGAGGTCACGCTCGGCGATGAGAAATCCGTCTTCGGTCTTCTCCATCATTTCCAAGCGCTTCTCTGCAGTCTCGCTCAACGGTGCCCGGTAAAGCAACATGCAGAAACTTTCGCGCGAGCCCCGCCCGACGCGCCCACGCAGCTGGTGGAGCTGGGCTAGACCAAATCGCTCGGCGTGCTCGATCACCATGATATTGGCGTTGGGTACGTTGACGCCGACTTCGATGACGGTCGTGGCGACGAGGATTTTGAGTTCGCCCTCGGCGAACGCTGCCATCGTCCCATCCTTCTCCTTAGCGGTAAGTGCGCCGTGCAGCAGACCAACTTGATCGCCGAAGAACTGCCGCAGATGCGCGTGCCGCTCTTCCGCTGCGGCCAGATCCGACACATCGGAACTCTCGATCAGCGGGCACACCCAATAGACCTGGGCTCCTTCGTTGATCTGCGCTTTGATCCGTTCGATCAAACGCTCGAGGGCATCGATTGGTACTTTGCGAGTGACGATCGGCTTGCGCCCCGCCGGCTTCTCGGTGAGCTTTGAGACGTCGAGATCGCCGTAATGCGTCATCAAAAGCGTTCGCGGAATGGGCGTCGCCGTCATGACGAGCACATTCGTGCCGCCGTTGGAGCCTTTGTTCTGTAGAGCTAGACGCTGATGCACGCCAAAGCGATGCTGCTCGTCGATCACTGCGAATGCTAAGTCTTTAAATACGACGTCGCTCTGAAAAAGAGCGTGCGTTCCGATCAAGATATCGATCTCGCCCGACCGCAGATTTTCCAGTATGAGATCGCGGACCTTGCCTTTTTCGCGCCCCGTCAGAAGTGCGATCCGCAGTCCTGCCTTCTCCGCCAGTGGCCCGATCGTCTCCCCGTGCTGGCGCGCGAGAACTTCAGTTGGTGCCATTAACGCTGCCTGGCAACCGGCTTCGATCGCAACCGCCATGGCGAGCAACGCGACCGCTGTTTTGCCCGACCCGACATCACCTTGCAGCAGACGCAGCATACGGTGGTCGGCTGCAAGATCGGTTGCGATTTCCTTGAGCGCACCGGTTTGAGAATTCGTCAACTTGAACGGCAGTGCCGCGACGAGGCGCGCCCTGATCTGCCCGTCGCCCGTGATGCGCCGCCCGCGCTGGGCTTTGAGGTTTTGCCGAACGAGCCCCAACGCCAATTGCCCAGCCAGCAGTTCGTCGTAGGCGAGCCGCTGCCAAGGTGCCGCGCCGTTCGAGACATCTTGCGCATCCTCGGGCCGATGCAACCGGAGCAGCGCCGACTTCATGTCGGGCCAGCCCCGCGACTTGAGCCACGCAGGATCTTGCCACTCGTCCATCTCGGGGACGCGATCGAGCGCTTGCCGGACAGCCTTATAGAGAATTTTCCCCGACAATCCCGCGGTCAGCGGATAGACCGGCTCGAGCATCGGCAGATCACCGCGAGCGTCTTCCGGCACGATATAATCGGGGTGAGACATCTGCAGATTTTCGCCGTAGCGCTCGACCCGTCCCGAGACGTAGCGCGTCTCGCCTTCGGGCAGTTGCCTCTCGATGAATTTCCGCTCGGCGTGAAAAAATACGAGATCGAGCCGTCCGGTGTCGTCTTCGCAAGTCACTTTGTAAGGTGCCTTGTTATTTCCCCGTGGCGGCGCCCGATGTTTCACCACGACGACCTTCAGCGTCACGATCGACCCGGCGATCGCGTCGCGCACAGAGGGTTCAGCGCGCCGATCGATGACGCCGGCGGGAAGATGCCAGAGAAGATCGAGCACGCGGGCGTCCGCAATGCCGGGCGGCAACGCCAGACACTTTTTGAGCAGGAGTGCGAGCCGCGGCCCGATCCCGGTCAGGGTCTGCGCAGGCGCGAACAGAGGGTTGAGCGCAGAAGGGCGCATATCAAGCTTAGCTTGTCAGTGGCAGCCGCGATGCGCAGCTCTGTTGAATCGCGGCAAAACGCATCAAGACCTCGTGCTATGCGGTGGCGCTGAGGGCCGCTATATCAGCAGCAGTCCCCGATGCGCGCTTCACTAGGCAGGGTGACGGCTCGGCCATGTGCCGTCAAGCGCGCTGGCCGCTTTTCCCCTCGGAAAGAGCTTGGGCAGAGGATGAGTGCGAATGACCGAAGATTTGGACGTTCGCCGCAAACGCGCCGCGTACCGTGCGGCTCATCGCGGAACCAAGGAAATGGACGCCCTGCTCGGGCGTTACGCCGCCGCCCACTTGCAAACTATGGCCGAACGCGATCTAGACCGCTTGGAAAAACTCATACAAATCGCCGATCCGACCCTAGAGGCTTGGATCCTGGGCAAAAGCCCCGTCGATCAAAACGACTTCGAATTATTAATTCGCGACATCAGATCGTTTCATGGACTG
The DNA here is from genome assembly GCA_031412455.1 of Hyphomicrobium sp. Lineage (GTDB taxonomy): Bacteria > Pseudomonadota > Alphaproteobacteria > Rhizobiales > Hyphomicrobiaceae > Hyphomicrobium_B. The sequence continues at coordinate 6,021 of JANOCZ010000061.1, forward strand.
GAACAGACGGGACGCGAGAACACCGGATCGAGAACTGAGAGTGACAGTGAACGAAGCTAAAGCCACACGAACGATCATCTCGGGCGTCCCCGAAGGATTCGACGGTCGCGTGCTGGCCGACATCACCAAGGCTGCGAGAACCGCCGACGCGCCGGGACTGCATCTCCACGTCGCGCGGGATGATCGCCGTCTCGAACAGCTCGATGCCGCGCTGGCGTTTTTCGCACCCGATGTCAAAACCATCGTGATCCCGGCCTGGGATACCGTGCCCTACGATCGCACCAGTCCCAATTCTGAAATCGTCGCGAAACGCATCACGGGCCTCGGCCGCCTCGTCATCGGCACGCGCAAAGATCCGGTGATCGTCCTGACGACGGTCAACGCCATTTTGCAACGCGTGCCGCCGCGATCCTTCGTCCGTGCCGCCTTAAAGCCGATAGCTCCGGGTCAACGGCTGGACATGAGCGACCTCGTCCGCCGCTTGGAAGCCTACGGTTTTCAGCGCTCAAGCACCGTCATGGAGCAAGGCGACTACGCACAGCGCGGCGGCTTGCTCGACCTTTTTCCGCCCGGCCGCATCAACCCCATCCGTCTCGATTTTTTCGGTGATCAGCTCGAAAGCATAAAAGCCTTTGATGCGCAGACGCAACGCTCGACAAAGCCCGTGCAGAAGTTCGCTCTGATGCCGGTGAGTGAAGTGGCGTTTGGCGCGTCGCCAACGGCTCTGTTCCGCACGCGCTACGTGGAACTGTTCGGCGGCAATACGGGAGATGATCCGCTTTATGAAGCCGTCAGCAGCGGCCGGCGCTATGCAGGCCAAGAACATTGGCTACCGTTTTTTCATCCGACCCTTGAGACGCTCTTCGATTATTTGCCAGGCGCCGGCGTCAGCTTTGACCACATGGCCGATGAGGCGATCCAGCAGCGCTTCCTGCAAATCAAGGAGCATTACGAAGCGCGCATCGAGAGCCTGGAGGGTCAACGCTTTGGCGCACCGCCATATCGCCCGGTTCCACCCGATCTGATGTTTCTCGACGGCAAAGCCTGGGGCAGCGCACTTGAAAAACGCGCGATTCAACGCTTCACACCATTCGAAAATCCCGAAGGCGACAACGTCTACGCGATGAAAGGCCGTCGCGGCCGCACGTTCGCAGCGGAACGCGCAAACCCTGACGCCAACGTCTTCGACGCTGTAACCGACCATATCAAGCGCATCCACGGCGAACATCGGCGCGTCATCGTCGCCGCGTGGACGACCGGGGCCCGCGAACGCTTGATGGGTCTGTTGGCTGACCACCGTCTCGGCGACGCCCACAAGGTCGAGAGCTTTGCCGAAGTGCAAGCCTTGCGACCCGGTCAAACCGCGCTCGCCGTGCTAGGCCTTGAGGAAGGCTTCGAGACGCCAGACTTCGTCATCATTGCCGAGCAGGATATTCTCGGCGACCGCTTGATCCGGCAACGCAAGCGCGCGCGACGCGCGGCCGACGTCTTGACCGAAGCGACAAGTCTGTCGGTTGGCGATCTGGTCGTTCACGCCGACCACGGCATCGGCCGTTTCGCTGGGCTGCAGACGATAACCGCGCTTGGTGCGCCTCACGATTGTTTAGAACTGCATTATGCAAGCGGCGACAAGCTGTTCCTGCCGGTCGAGAACATCGAACTCTTGACGCGCTACGGATCCGACGAGAGCGACGGCCAGCTCGATCGCCTAGGCGGCGCCGCGTGGCAATCGCGCAAGGCGCGCCTCAAGAAGCGCCTGCGCGAAATCGCCAATGAGCTGATCAAAATCGCGGCTTTGCGGGCGCTGCGCGAGGCCACACCACTACAACCGCCAGCTGGCGCCTACGACGAATTCGTCGCCCGCTTTCCCTATGACGAAACCGAAGATCAAGCCGCGAGCATCGATGCCGTCGCCGCCGATCTGGCCTCGGGCCGCCCGATGGATCGCCTCGTTTGTGGCGATGTCGGCTTCGGCAAAACCGAAGTCGCGATGCGCGCCGCTTTTATCGCTGCCTTGAACGGCCTCCAGGTTGCCGTCGTCGTGCCGACGACGCTCCTTGCGCGCCAGCACTTCCGCAGCTTTTCAGACCGCTTCAAAGGCTTGCCGGTGAAGGTCGCTCAAGCCTCGCGCATGGTCCCGGCCAAGGATCTAACGGCCGTCAAGGAAGGGCTGAAATCGGGCGCAATCGACATTGTTGTCGGCACCCACGCCCTGCTCGGCAAAGCGATCGACTTTGCCAGACTTGGTCTGCTGATCATCGACGAAGAGCAGCACTTTGGCGTGAGCCACAAGGAACGGCTGAAAAAAATGCGCGAGGACGTGCATGTCTTGACGCTGTCGGCAACGCCGATCCCCCGCACGTTGCAACTCGCGCTGACCGGCGTCCGCGAACTGTCGTTGATCGCAACGCCGCCAGTTGATCGCCTCGCGGTTCGCACCTTCATTTCTCCGTTTGACCCTGTGATTTTGAAAGAAGCCCTGCGTCGCGAGCGCTTCCGCGGCGGCCAGACGTTCTACGTCGCGCCGCGCATTTCTGACCTCGATGAGATCGCCGAGTTTCTGCGTGAAGCCGTGCCTGATTTGACGTTCGCCCGCGCCACGGGACAGATGACGCCGACAGAACTGGAAGACACGATGACGGCCTTCTATGAAGGCAAATTCGACATTCTCTTATCGACGGCCATCGTCGAATCCGGCCTCGACGTGCCGAACGCCAATACGCTAATCGTGCACCGTGCCGATATGTTTGGTCTGGCTCAGCTCTACCAGTTGCGCGGTCGAGTCGGCCGATCAAAGACGCGTGCCTATGCCTACATCACGACGCCGCCCGCACAAAAGTTGACCGAAGGCGCAGAGAAGCGCCTGAAAGTTTTGAACTCGCTGGATACGCTGGGCGCGGGCTTCTCGCTGGCGTCCCATGACCTCGACATTCGCGGCGGCGGCAATCTGCTGGGCGAAGAACAATCGGGCCACATCCGCGAGGTCGGCTTCGAACTCTATCAAGCGATGCTCGAAGAGGCCGTCGCCGCTATGAAGGGCGGAGATCTCGAAGCCGCCGATAAGTGGAGTCCCGAAATTCAGCTCGGCACCTCGATCATGATCCCCGAGACCTATGTCGCCGACTTGCAGTTGCGGCTGGGCCTTTATCGCCGCCTATCGACGCTGGAAAAACGTAGCGAAATCGACGCGTTTGCAGCTGAGCTCGTTGACCGCTTCGGTGATCTGCCAGCCGAAGTCCGCCACCTGCTCGACGTCATGGAAATCAAAGGATTGTGCCGCCAGGCTGGTATTGCCAAAGTCGATGCGGGCTCGAAAGGCGGCGTCATCACGCTTTATCGCAATTCGTTTGCCAATCCCGATGCGCTGGTGGCGCTTGTCCAAGGTTCACGGGGCGCGCTTAAAGTGCAGCCCGACCAGAAGCTCGTCTATCGCGCCGTTTGGGAGCAACCCGAAGCGCGGCTTCAGGGTGTCCGCGCGTTGATCAAGAAATTTGCCGACATTGCCGGTCCAGCCAGGCAGGCGGCGTGACGGCTGGACCAAGCAGCTATTAAAGACTGCTTGGTCAATCGTGGGCGAATTATTGCGCGACAGCCAGCTTGTGCACCAAAACGCCGGGAGCCTTGTCGTCCTCGCTAGCGTTCTGCCAAGCTTTACCGATGTTGCCCGCGTGATCTTCATACCCGTGCAGCGCGCCTTTGATCCGCGCGCCTTCTTCAGCCGAGAATGTCTCTTGGTAGATTTCACTATCAACCGAGGCTGATTTTTCCAAGCGCACGCGCCGCGCTTTGATGATGCCCCGCGTCGTGCCCCGAATGACGATTTCATCAGCCATGATGGCGCCCTCGATCACGGCTTCGCAATCGATGATGAGAAGTTTGCACTCGATATTGCCGTGGACTTTGCCTTTGACCAGGATGTCGCCTTCGCTCTCGAGGTCGCCGCGCATGGTCAGCCACTCGTTGATGATCGAGCAATTGCTCTCGCCGGCATGGGTAGCTGTTGAGAATGATCGCGGAGTGATCGCCGAGGTCGCGTCAATGTCAGGCTTTTTGGGATTGAACATTCAGTCGCTCCAGCCGCCGCACCATTCTATGGTGGTCGACGTACCGATAGCGGACTGCAATAAAGAAAATGTTAACTCTACTGATGGAGCAAACGGGTAGACGATCAACAGATCACTTGTACGCACGCGCTCTGATCTCGTTCGCCTACCCACTCTCAACCTTTGCTAAATATCCGCTGACCGAGCCGGCGAAATGCGCGTATCGCTGCCGGGCTCCTTCAACATCACCTCTCAACAGACGATAGCAGCTCGCGGCCAAGGTTCGCGACGTGGTCCGCGTAATGAACACCGGTCCGAGGTCATGTAAACGAACCACCCGCCCAAAACCAAGCGAGTACGCTTTTACGCGCTCCGTACGCGTAGCGACTTGGTCGTGCCGGACGGTATGTTCGCGGTCAAAATATGCCGCGTGTCCCGCGGCAATGCATTTGAGAACGAAATCTGTCTCCTCGCCCGACTGGAATGGCGTCGCTGCGCCGACGCCGAGCTGTTCGTTGAATCCGCCAACGTCGCAGGCTGCGGCGCGACGCGCAAAAATAGAGGAGGACGACCCTGTCACAAAGCAGTTCGACCGGTTTACAGGGCCGCTGTGGTTCTGAAATTTGCTCAGGCTTTCTGCGCCGCGCTCATCGAGCGTGCGCCCCGTCAGCACGCCGATGTCGGGGCTCATCTCAAAGATCGTGAGGACCTTGCGCAATACGTCCGCATCATACCAGCAATCGTCGTCGGGAAAGCCAATGATCGCGCCGGTGCTCTGCGCAATTCCGACATTGCGCGCCCGTGACAAACCCTTCGCCGATGCCACCCGCCGCAACGGCAAGTCGCTGAACTTATCGATGATCGCCGCGAGATGTCCTTCCGGATTCTGATCGACGACGATGATCTCGAAATCGCCGAACGTTTGCGCTCGCAACGAGACCAACAATCGCTCGAGCTGCGCCGTCCGCCCCAAAGTGCAAACGACGAGAGAAATAACAGGCTTCATTGAACTCTCCCCGGTGTGACGCGATTTCGCAGCGAGTTTGCGCCCTCGAGCGCCCCATGGATGAACCACAGAAGCGCTGCGGTTTTAATCGTCACCAGCGAATAGCTGACCAGCGAATTGAGGGTAGCGTAGATGGCAATCGCGTAAGTGAAACGACGCTGCTCGGCGGTAACGTTGCTAACGAGTGTCGTCACCGCGACCCATATAACGGTTACGCCGATGAGCGATTGTGTGGTGATGAGATACGCGATTCCGCTATCTACTGCGGGCTCAGTGAACTCGTTGGAAACGCCGAACCAAGAGATGAAGTCGAGCCTCTGTAAGAGTCCTATAGTGTGCGCTATGCGGCCGGCAAAATTATTGTCCGATTGCGCGCCCGACAGAAAGGTAATCAGCGCTGCCGCAACGAGCGCCGCCGGAAGAATGACGACGGCGCCAGCGCGTGGCAATCGCCCTGAGATCATCGACAACCCAAGGATGAGTACCGAAGTGACCAGCGCTAATCGGCCGTCACAGCCGACCAGCATTGCAAATGTTGAGACGAGAACAAACGCTGATGTCTTCCAGCCAAGTCTC
>JANOCZ010000062.1:0-5784 GCA_031412455.1 Hyphomicrobium sp.
GGCATGGCTCAACGCGCAGCCGAGCGCATCGCCGCGACCGGGCAGCGCGTGTTGCTCTACGTGACCGGCGCCGATCACCGCCGCAAATTGCCAAAGAACATTGAGATCTCTCCAACGCCAACCGACATCGGCTACGACTGCAATGTCGTGCTGTGCTTCATTGATGATTCAACAGCCTTCCGCGACCTGCTGATTGGCACCCCCGACCGCGCGGGCTTAGGCGCGGAAATGAATCCCGGCGCCGTCATCGTCGATTTCGGCGCGCGCCCGCCGCGCGAAACCCAAGCACTCCTTGGTCTCACCGGCACGCGCGGCATCGCCATCGTCGACGCGGCGCTCATCGGCACGAGTGATCACTTGGAGCCCGCTACCACGACGATCCTCGTCGGCGGCTACCCCGATGCCGTCGATACCGCCGAGCCGGCAATCGCTATGCTCGGAAAACTCGATCGCACCGGCCCACTCGGCAGTGCTCACACCGCCGCGGCCTTGATGGGCTACATGGAAGCGATGCATCGAATCGCCCACGACGAAGCACTCTCGGTCGGCCGCGCACTCGGCCTGTCCGGCGACACGCTCGCCCGCGTATTGGATGGCGATCACCGCCAGCATGACGCCACCAATATTCTCAGCTTGACCCGCCAAACGGGCCTTGCCATCCAGCTCGCAGCCGACCGCGGCGTGACGGCCAACGTCCTCGACTTCGCCGGCGCCCAGCTCGCTCGCGCTCAGAAATAAGCCTCGAAAGGTCGGCTTCCACCAGATTCTCGTTGAGATCCCTGGTCTTGGCCTATTCACGACTCCAGCGCCGCGACGACTCGCGTAACCTCGCCCCAACGTTTCTTTCTCGCGAGGCCGCCGATGTCTGCTCTTTTCCGTATTGTCTATGCCGCTCACGCCAACGGCACGCATCACAAGCTCGCGCTTGACGCTTTGAATGGCATGCGCAGCCCCGATGCTGAGGCATGGCGCCGAGTCATCCTGAAGCACGTCGATAAATATCTCGAAGGCTCGAAAGCGCCCGACACCGTCTTCAAAGATTTCAAAAATCACGTCCTCCACGTCGGTGAGAAATATTGGGGCGGCGCGCCGGAAAAAGTCGAGGAATGGTACGCCAAAACCGTGGCCGCACTCCGCGCCGGCGATTGGCCGCAAGCCGCTTACGCTGCCGGAGTGACGAGCCATTACTACACCGACCCGTGCATGCCCTTCCACACCGCCCAGACCGAAGCCGAAAATTCCATCCATCGCGCGACGGAATGGAGCATCAATCGCTCCTACGATGCGCTTCGCAAAATTGGCGAAGCCCGCTTCTCACACATCGAAGCAGCGTCAGACAATGACGATCTATGGCTACAAAACATGACCTGCGACGGCGCCGAATACGCGCATCGCTACTATGAGAAATTGATCGCCCACTATGACATTCATCGCGGCACTGTCCGGCCCGAAGAAGGCCTGGACGCCATCTCCCGCGATCTCGTCGCCGAACTGCTAATGTACGCCGCTGGCGGCTTCGCCCATATCCTCGATCGCGCAATCGCCGAAGCAGGCGTCGCCGCGCCGGCCGTGACGCTGACGCTCGAGACCTTCCTTGCCACGCTACGCATTCCCTCAAAATGGCTCGAAAAGCGATTGAGCAACGCCGAAGATCGCCAGCTCGTTCACGCAATGTACGACGAATTGCGCAAGACCGGCCGCGTCGACGCGACACTGTCCGAAGACGACCGCGCGGTGCGCGATCTGCATGCTGTGGAAGTGCTCGCGCCGAAAATCGCCAAACGCCGTCAAGACCGCTCAGCCCGTATGCCAGGCGACACGCTAACCGTCGCATCGGCCTTCGACCGCGCGCTAGCCGGATCAGCATTCACGATTGCTAACGCGATCACCAATCCCACCTCACAACCTTCAGCCGCGTCGACCAACGAAAAAGCCCGCGCGATGCCGCGCTATGAGCCCGACATCGAACCAACGCGAACCGAGCCGCCGCCGGCTGTTCACACGCTGCAGCCGAGCGCGCCATCCGAGCGCAAATCTTATCTGAAAATGGCAAGCCCGCTTGAAGACGCGCCCTCCATTGGCCCGAAAATGGCCGAGCGGTTCGCAAGGCTCGGCGTGCACACGGTTGCCGATTTCCTGGGACAAAATCCCCATGACCTCGCTGAACTGATCGACGATAATCAATTCGACGCCGAGGTTCTGACCGACTGGCAGGATCAGGCTGATCTCGTCATCGCGGTCGCGGGCTTACGCGGCACGCACGCGCAACTTCTCGTCGGCGCGGGCTACCGCACGGCTGACGCGATCGCCGACGCCGACGCGGTCGAACTGTCAGCCGACGTACTGACCTTCGCCACGTCCTCTGCCGGCAAACGCATCCTGCGCGACGGCAATCCGCCCGACATCGAAAAAATCAAAGACTGGGTTGAAGCGGCACGCGAAGCGATGGCTGCGTAGGCAAGTTCCAATCTCTAAAGGCGGCGCTGCGGAGCCCTACACGCACGCGCCGCCCCATCACGCGCCTGCGCGGCGTGCCCGCAACAAGCCGCTCGTCGCCATTGCCATATCGACCAATTCCATGAAGGCGCGGAATGTCAGGCTGTCCTTGTCGACGTGGTAGAACGCGCCGCCGCGGACCAGTTCTTGACTTCGCCCCGGCCGCTTGATGCCGCTCAGCACGGCAATGCCGCCGCCATACCCCTGACCACGCAATCGCGAAATCGCCTTGCCAGCCATCAATTCTCCATCGATACGATCGTCGAGAATAATCAAGTGCGGCGGGCTGGCGGTGATCGCCGCATATGCGGGTTCGAGCGCTGTAAAACGCGCCAGCTTGCATTTGGGATGGTCGGCCTTATCGCAATAGCGCTGCATCATGGCGAGGTCGCGCGCATCGTCGTCGATCGCGACAATCGCCAGCACGTCCTCCGCGCGCATCCGCGGCCGGCTGGCTAACCCGTCGCAAGGCTCAAAACTTGCTCGTTCCAAATGTCGAATGGTGGACCGCCTTAACTGCGCAACAGCCGCGCCAATGCAAACGTATAAGCGCGGTTCGTATCCATCCGGTTCGCCCTGGTTGAGCAATTCGCGCAACGTTTTGCGCAATTGCTCCGCAAACACCGATCGCGACGATACGCATAGGGTCAGGCGCGGCAATCGCCTTGCATTTAATTGAATTTGCACCCAATCTCTGATGACCGAGGGGTGCCGGTTTGCCGGCTGAGATCGCGAAACGGTATCGTGAAAACCCTTAGAACCTGATCCGGGTCATGCCGGCGTGAGGGACGGAAATGACAGCTCGAATGCTGATCGACGGGTATAACGCCTATTGCGGCTCACTCCCTCACACGACTCATGTTGTGCAATGGGGCGGCGCCGATGTGTGGAAAGTCGCCGGCAAGGTTTTCGCCATCGCCCACTTGAGCGACGCACACGAGCTGTGCGTCAGTTTTAAATGCTCCCCGATAACTTTCGAAATGCTGAAAGACCAGCCGGGCATCATACCTGCGCCCTACCTCGCCTCGCGCGGCATGATCTGGCTCCAGCGCACGACGTCGCAGACCATGAGCGACGCAGATCTCAAACACGCATTAAGCGAAAGCTATCGCCTCGTCGCGCTCGGCTTATCTAAAAAGCGGCAGCGCGAGTTGCAATTAAACTTGAGCGTCGAAACCCCAACATCAAGCCGCACTGCCGCAACGAAACGCGGCCGCCCCCTTCCAACCCTTCGAGGCAACCGATGAACAAGATCACGCGACCCGGCGAAATCGAAACGCCCAAAGTCACCACCGGCCCTATTTCAGCGTCGCGCAAAATCTATCTGTCTCCCGACAATCACCCCGACATACGCGTGCCGTGTCGCGAAATCGCGCTGACCGATCCGAACGAACAATCGTTTCGTGTCTATGATGCGTCCGGCCCCTATACCGATGCGGACGTAAAAATTGATGTCGCAAAGGGTCTGCCGCGCAACCGCGCTTCGTGGATTACGGAACGCGGCGGCGTCGAAACCTATCAGGGCCGAGACGTGCGCCCCGAAGATAACGGCAACGTGTCGGCCAACTACGCCGCCCGCGATTTCCAAACCAAGCCGCAACCGATGCGTGGCATCGATCAAGCACCCGTCACGCAATTCGAATTCGCGCGCGCCGGCATCATCACCAAGGAAATGATCTACGTCGCCCACCGCGAAAATCTTGGCCGCACAGCAGTTCTTGATCGCGCGACCGCCGCATTGGCCGACGGCGAAAGCTTCGGCGCCGAATTACCAGCTCACATTACACCTGAATTCGTACGCTCCGAAATCGCGCGCGGCCGCGCCATCATTCCAGCCAATATCAACCACGCCGAATTGGAGCCGATGATCATCGGCCGCAATTTCCTCGTCAAGATCAACGCCAACATCGGCAACTCCGCTGTCTCCTCATCGATCGAGGAGGAAGTCGAAAAAATGATTTGGGCGATCCGCTGGGGCGCCGATACCGTGATGGACCTGTCGACCGGTCGCAACATTCACACGACGCGAGAATGGATCCTGCGCAATTCACCTGTCCCAATCGGCACCGTGCCGATCTATCAGGCGCTCGAAAAATGCGGCGGAGATCCCGTGAAACTCACGTGGGAAATCTATCGCGACACGCTGATCGAACAGTGCGAGCAAGGCGTCGATTACTTCACGATCCACGCCGGCGTTCGCCTGCCTTACGTTCCCCTCACCGCCAACCGCGTCACCGGCATCGTCAGCCGAGGCGGCTCGATCATGGCCAAGTGGTGCTTAGCCCACCACAAGGAAAGCTTTCTCTACGAGCGATTTGACGAAATCTGCGATCTGATGCGCAAGTATGACGTCAGCTTCTCGCTCGGCGACGGCTTACGTCCAGGCTCGATCGCCGACGCCAACGACCGCGCCCAGTTCGCTGAGCTCGAAACGCTGGGCGAACTGACAAAAATAGCCTGGGACAAAGGCTGCCAAGTCATGATCGAAGGCCCCGGCCACGTGCCGATGCACAAGATCAAGATCAACATGGACAAGCAGCTGCGCGAATGCGGCGAAGCGCCGTTCTATACGCTCGGGCCCCTGACGACGGACATCGCACCCGGCTACGATCACATTACCAGCGGCATCGGCGCAGCGATGATCGGCTGGTTCGGCTGCGCGATGCTGTGTTACGTGACGCCGAAAGAACACCTCGGACTTCCCAACCGCGACGACGTCAAGACGGGCGTCATTACGTACCGGATCGCAGCCCACGCCGCTGATCTCGCCAAAGGTCATCCAGCCGCACAGCTGCGCGACGATGCCTTAAGCCGCGCGCGCTTCGATTTCCGCTGGCAGGACCAGTTCAACCTTTCGCTCGATCCCGATACCGCGATGAGTTTCCACGACGAGACGTTGCCGAAAGACGCGCACAAGGTCGCGCATTTCTGCTCGATGTGCGGCCCAAAATTCTGCTCGATGAAAATTACGCAAGACGTCCGCGATTACGCGCGCCAGCAGAACGAGCGGTTAGGTGAAGCTGTGGCGGAGATCCAAGACGAAGTCGGCTCCATCGATCCGCAAGCTGGCGCCGCGTTAGTGCTTGCACTAGAGCGGCATGACGGAGCGTTAGTGCTTGCACTAGAGCGGCAAGACGGAATGGACGACGCCGCCCGCGCCAAGGGTATGGATGAGATGAGCGCCCGCTTCAAAGAGATGGGCGGCGAGTTGTATCTAGATGCTGAAAAAGTCAGGGCGTCGAACAAAGCGTAGGGGTAGGGCATGCTTTAAGCACACAAACGGTGTCA
>JANOCZ010000063.1:0-2728 GCA_031412455.1 Hyphomicrobium sp.
ACTTCGGCAATCTCAGCTTCCGTCGCCCCAGCGTTCTGAGCATTCGTCCGATGCACTTCGAGGCTGTAGGGACATTGCGTCGTGAGCGCCACGCCGAGCGCGATCAACTCCTTGAATTTCCGCGGTATCGACCCGCCCGACATCGCCGCCCGGTCGAACGCCTCAAAGGCATGCATGGCCTGCGGGGCAAGCGATTTCAGATGCGGCAGCGCGGCGAGATTGGTCGTGTCGTACATGGTGGTCACCCCTCGAAGAGTTTATCAAAGCATCATAGCGGGAGATCGGCACGTGAGCACGGCTTGACGATCCCTCTTGTCTTACGGGCGGGCGCGGTTAGACGTGGCGCACCAATTACTGAAGCACCGCTCGCTGCCCCCCCTAATGAGGTAGATCGATGCCCGACCCGCAAACCTCCCCGCAACGCCCACCGCTGCCGCCGTTCACGCTCGAGACGGCGATGCAGAAGGTCCGCGCTGCCGAGGATGGCTGGAACCGCCGAAACCCGGCTGCGGTTTCGCTCGCCTATACGGTCGACAGCCGTTGGCGTAACCGGGCCGAATTTCCCTGCGGCCGCGACGAAATCATCGATTTCCTGACCCGCAAATGGGCGCGCGAACTCGATTATCGCTTGATCAAAGAGTTGTGGACGTTTGCCGGCAATCGCATCGCCGTGCGCTTTGCCTACGAATGGCACGATGCGCAAGGCCTATGGTTTCGCTCCTACGGCAACGAGAATTGGGAATTTGACGAGCACGGCTTAATGCGTTTGCGCTTCGCGTCGATCAACGACCTTGCGATATCGGACACCGAGCGAAAATTTCACTGGCCGTCAGGACCAAGACCCGGTGACCATCCCGGCCTTAGCGACTTGGGTCTCTAGCCACACCGCCGCACGAATAAGCGCGTGCGAGCGTTTACATCCCCGCCTGGGCCAGAACCGGCCAGAACTGGGCCGAAACAACCAGAAACAGCCAGAAACGCGGATCTGAAACATCGCGACACATGTTGTGTGACACTCCCGCGAAGGCCCTTGACCGCGCCATTGTGCACGGTTGCAATCCTCAACAAGCTGATCACGCTAAGCTTTTGAATACGGTTCAAAAAATCGGACTATATGTGAACGGAACGATCTTAACGTAGCGCCACTTTTGCTCTTGTTTTTGTCCAATTGCGATGGCGAATGCCGATTGTAGTTGAGTAAATCGAAGGAGCGTCCAGATGCGACTGCGTAATCTTACAGCAGCGATCATTCTAACTTCACTCGCCGGCATATCTCCGGCACTCGCCGACCGCGAATACAGCGACGGCATCCACTCTTCCTATGGCGACGATAATAACGCTCGCCCGAGCACCTACCGCTCACAGTCTCGTCGTCAAAGTGCGCGCGCCTTACGCGCAGGGGCATCACGCCTGGGAGGCCCAAGCCTTGCCCGAGCGAGCCTCGGTGGCCGCCCGCGCGCGTGGTGCGGCTGGTGGATGCGCACGCAGCTCGGCGGCGGACCCGAATTTAATGTGGCGGCGAACTGGCGCCGTTGGGGCCGTCCCGCGCAGGCACACGTCGGCGCAGTCGTTGTTTGGCCCCATCACGTCGGAATGATTACCGGCCAAGCGGCTAACGGCAAATGGATCGTCAAGTCGGGCAACGACGGCGGCGCAGTCCGCGAACGCGCCCGCTCGGTGTCCGGCGCCGTCTTCCGCGCCGGCTGATACAAATCACACAGTCCGCTGCCTGTGCCTCCGTCCGCGTCTCTGACCGGAATCGGAGGCACCGGGCAAGCGGGATTCCTATTTTTTCGGAGCGCTGTCGACCACGGCGCGATCTCCGCGATGCGCGCGGCTGCCGAATAGGCCGCCATCACGCCGGCCGAACAGCCCACCCTCGCGACGTCCCAAAAGACCAGTCATGAAACAGCCTTTGCGATCAGCGCTGACGGCGTCGCCATGATGACGCCGACTGCCGGCGTCCGACGCGGCTGGCATCACAACGATTGCTGCCGTAGCAATGGCAGCGGCGAAGAGAAAACGAGACATCATGGGCAAGCTCCTCTGAATATTCTTCGGGGAGCGAAAGTATGCTCCCGATTTTAGCGCTCCGCCCATGCATCGGATATTAAGGTTGACGACCGGCCGTGCCGTAAGCTCGCCTCCGACTGCCTCGATAGTCTTCGCCGCGCGCCGCGTTCACCGAAGACCCTGGCGCGGTGGCCCTGTACCGTTGTTCGGCAGGTAGACTGACATACACGTTGCCGACGAACCAGACGATGACGGACACGACCAACATCTCGCCACCGTCCTCGATATGCGTCACCACCTCCTTGAACGCGTGTCGCCAGCCTTGATCCTGCGACTCATCAAAGAACCAGAAGCTGGTCATGAGTACATCGAGCCCCACACCCAAGCATGCGAGCAAGGCCACAAGAGCCAGCACCATCGAGACTGCCTGTTGCGTGTTCATATCGAGCCGCGACCACTGACCGATGATCCAAATAGCAAACACTGCAAACACCGTGCACGTAGCGGCGAGCTCGCCTACATCTAGAGTGGTGATCCCAGCGATCCGCTCGCGATCCACGAGACTGACGAGCAACCTCCCGGAACTCTCGTGAATTTGGAAAGCATCATCCGCGAGCAAATACGCAAAGAGCAAGGATAGTATGAGCCAAACCAGCGCCCGTTGCCGAACCCAGATCAAAAAAGCGAAGATCGCCGCCCCTGCCTCTTTTGGATA
>JANOCZ010000064.1:0-3787 GCA_031412455.1 Hyphomicrobium sp.
CGTCGCGCCGCCCGTGCTGCGCAAGATGCGTTTCTGGCCGCATCCGGCGCGCGCGCGATGCTGATGCCGCGCATGCGCCCGATCTCGGAAGGTGAGGAAGACCTGACGCTGCTCGCCAATCTCGCAACCAACGCTCTTCACGTCGAGCAAGCACTGAATGCGCCGCAGCCGATACCTCCGCTCGAGCGCATTTTGACTTTGATGAAGCTGGTCCACCAATGGCGTGAAAGTTTCGCCTCCGCAAATTCGTCCGAGGCCAACGCCACCAACACCCCGGCCCAAGCCGCTGGCCTCGCAACTGAACTCGCCAACCTAATGGACGAGATCGAGCGCGAAAACATCGCGTTCGACAAAATCAAAGACCTCGTCCCCGACACCTATTCCGAACATTGGCAAAAGACCGTCGAATTCCTGCAAATTGTCTCGACCTTCAAAGATCTGGGCCTCGCTTCGCAAGTCGAAACCCGCAACGCGTCGTTGCACGCCGAAGCTAATCGTCTCGAAAAAACCAAACCCGGAAGTCCCGTCATCATCGCCGGCGTGACGGGCTCGATCCCGGCCACCGTTGCTCTTATGCGCGCCGTGATGAAACTGCCGGGCGGCGCGATCGTGCTTCCCGCGCTCGACCTGACCCTCGATGACGACAGCTGGCAGCAAATCGTGCCGGATCACCCCGAGCATCCCCAATTCGGCCTGAAGCAACTGCTCGATGCATTGCACGTCTCGCGCGAAGATGTGCGGCTCTTGCCCGGCGTGAACCCGCAGCCAAGCCTGACCCTACGCAATAGCTTCATCAGTGAAGCGATGCGTCCTGCCGCGACGACGCAGCGCTGGCATCGCTACACGTCTGAAACTGACTCGGCCGCCATCGCCGATGCCCTCGCCAACGTGGCGTTGATCGAAGCGCCAAATGCACAGGACGAGGCCGAAGCCGTCGCCCTGATTTTGCGCGAGGCGGTCGAAGTGCCAGGCCGTACCGCCGCGCTTGTCTCGCCTGACCGCCTGCTCGCGCGCCGCGTCGCCGTCCGCCTCGAAGCCTGGGGCATCCGCGTCGACGACAGCGCTGGCCGCCCGTTTGCCAAAACCGTCCCCGGCACGTTTCTCAATCTCGTCATCCGCACAGCTGCCAGCGACTTCGCCCCCGCCGACGTAATGGCGCTTTTGAAACATCCGCTCTGCCGCTTAGGCCTTCAGGCTTTCGACGTTCGCCGCTTCGGTCGCGCCCTCGAAATCGCGGCCTTCCGCACACCATATCTCGGTCGTGGCCCCGAAGGCATCATCGCCGCACTACTGAAATTCGAACACGACAAGCTTGCCAACAAGCGCCGTCACAAGGCAGCCGAACGCCTGTGGGACGACGACCGCATCGGCGCCGCCGATCTCGTCCAGCGCTTGACCACCGCCTTTGCACCGTTGACGTCGATGTATGACACGCATGGCCAACACACCCTCGCAGCATTCACCAAAGCCCACAGCGACGTCGCCGAAGCTCTCGCCGTCTGTCCAACCGAAACGTCAGAAGAATCGCCAACAAACCCGCTCTGGCATGGAGAAGCCGGCAAACTTGCACACGCTTTCTTTGAAGGCTTCTGCGACACCACCCTGCCGAATGTCAAAATCCGCGCGGCTGACTATGCCGATCTTTACGCCGCGCTGCTGGCGCGCGAGAATGTTCGCGAGCGCACACCGGTGCACCCGCGCGTCGCCATCTGGGGACCCTTCGAAGCGCGCCTTCAACAGCCCGACGTCATGGTGCTTGGCTCGCTGAACGAAGGTACCTGGCCCGAAGCCGCTGAAACCGGCGCGTGGTTGAATAGACCGATGCGCGCGTCACTTGGTTTGCCTTCACCCGAAGTCGAAACCGGTCGCGCCGCTCACGATTTCATTTCGCTTCTCGGCGCCGAGCGCGTGGTCCTGACGCGCGCCCAGAAGACCAAAGGCGTACCCACGGTTCCCTCACGTTGGCTGATGCGCATTCAGGCCCTGTTGAGCGGGCTCGACATCAAAGATGCACTTCAATCCGATCAACCGTGGCTAAGCTGGGCGCGTGCCCGAGACCTGATCGATGAATCGCAGCGCATCCGCATCAAAGCGCCAGCCCCTACGCCACCGCTTGCGCTGCGTCCGCGCAAAATGAGCGTCACCCGCGTCGAAGAATGGATCACCAATCCCTACGCGGTGTTTGCGCGCGCGATCCTGAAACTCGAACCGCTACCGCCTCTGGGTCAGGCTCCCGACCAGAGTTTACGCGGCGCGCTCGTCCACGAAGTCTTAGCGCGCTTTGCGAACGACCATCCAGCAGAGCTTCCCCCAGACACACTGGCGGCGTTAAACGCGGTCGCCCACGAGTTGCTGTCAGACTTGACTGGTCACCCGCGCGTCGCAGCTTTTTGGATGCCGCGCCTCGAACGTTTTTTAACTTGGTTCGCCGCGACCGAAAAAATGCGCCGCACGGGCGTCTCGGCCATCTCCTCGGAGATATCTGGCAGTCTCATCATCGACGCACCTGGTGGGCCCTTCACCGTCACCGCCCGCGCCGACCGCATCGACCAACGATTCGACGGGCTCATCATCACCGACTATAAAACCGGCGGCATTCCCTCCGACACCGCCGTCCAGAGTGGCCGCGCACCGCAGCTTCCGCTCGAAGCCGCGATCGCCCTCGGCGCCATCGGCTTTCCCGAAATGTCGGGCAAGCGAGTCGCCGCGTTGCGCTTCATTCGCGCCACCGGCGGCGAACCGCCCGGCGAAGAAAAAGACATCAACACGAAGGACGTTGCCGCACTGGCCGAAACAGCGCGCACCGGCTTAGCCGAACTCGTCGCCCGCTTCGACGACGAGCGCACGCCCTATCGCGCCATCCGCCGCCCCGGCTTCCGTTACGATTACGACGCCTACGCCCATCTCGCCCGCGTGGCTGAGTGGTCGGCGCACGCCGAGGAGGATCAAACCGCATGAACGTACAGGTTCCCCGCCGCAACATCGAAGACGTGTTTGCCAAAACGAACCGCGCCCAGTCGGATGCCGCTGATCCGCAAGCCTCCGTTTGGGTCAACGCCAACGCCGGCACTGGCAAGACGCACGTTTTGACGATGCGCGTCCTGCGCATTCTTCTCGCCGGCACGAAGCCCGAACGCATCCTGTGCCTCACTTATACGAAGGCCGCCGCCGCCGAAATGTCGAAGCGCATTTTCGAGAAACTGAGCGACTGGGTCACGACCGACGATGAGCAACTCCGCGCCGCATTGATAAAGATAACATCAGTCGAGCCTACCTCCGCTGAACTGGATTTCGCGCGCACACTATTTACGCGCGCTATCGAAACACCGGGTGGCTTGAAAATCCAAACGATCCACGCCTTCGCCGAGCGCCTGCTGCAGCGCTTTCCCCTCGAGGCCGGCGTACCGCCCGGCTTTAAAATTCTCGACGACCAGAAGGGCCGCGAACTTAAATCGCGCGCCATTGAAGCGACCCTGCGTGAAGCCACCGCCAACCGCTCCGCGCCGCTGGGCCGCGCGCTGACCACGGCAATCCGCTACACCTCGGACTCGAATTTCGACGACCTGTTGGCGAAAGCCATCACCGAACGCGCCTGGCTGACCGCCGCGTCACGACTAGACCAAGCTGCCTCGTCGTCTGATTTTGCCGCCGCGGAGTCGTTCCTTCGCACGACCTTCGCTGTTCGCCCGCATGTGTCGGCCGGCGACATCGAACGCGAACGCGCAACGCTTTTCAGTGATGACGACGTGACGGCACTCAGCAGTCATCTCGCCAACGGCAGCAAAAG
>JANOCZ010000065.1:0-12211 GCA_031412455.1 Hyphomicrobium sp.
TTAAGCTGGACTGGGCCATTCCAGAAGTAGCCGTATCCGGCCTGGGGAACTGCCTCTCTTTGACGTCGCTGACAATACCTGCGGCCGTTTACTTCATAATAGCAGTACCTGCCGCACCACTGGCGCCCGCGATAATAGTAGCACCCTGCGGAGTCGAGAAGCGGCACAGGATAGGCCATATTGGGCGCCCCCCATCGATAGACACTTTGAGCTAACGCTTCAGGGCTCCAAACGAGTGATCCAAACAGCAGAATTGAAAGCGGGCGAACGATTAGCATGATCGGATATCTCCGCACGTGATGGGCCCACCTATCTTTTGCGCGACCGCTATCGTGTCAGCCGGTCGAAGGTCTCGCGATGTTCGGGCGGAGTCTCCCGTTGCGGACGCGTATTGAAATTCAGCCGGTCTCGAAACTCCGCCGCGATTTGGCCGACCTGAACATTGTCCCTGATGACTTGTGGCGTAATCGCGATCAGCAACTCTGTTCGTTCAACCGTGTCTGTTTTCGTTTTGAATGCATTGCCGAGGAAGGGGATGTCGCCAATAATTGGGATTTGACCTCTGTCTCTCGTGGCACGGTCCTGCATCATGCCAGCAAGCACGATGGTTTCGCCAGAGTTCACTGTAACCGTGGTTTTTACGCGTCTCTGCTGGATAGTCGGGCTGTCGATGGTTGATGTCGTTGTCCGGACGACGTCGCTGACCTCCTGCTCGATATCGAGAAGAACACGACCGTTGTCGGCGACGCGTGGAGTGATGGAAAGTATGACGCCTGTATTGCGAAAGCTGATCGCATTGACAATCGGCGCGTCGGGCGTCACGACGCTGACCGCCGACTGAGTGGCGACCGGCACTTCATCACCAATTTGCAAAATTGCTTTCTTGTTATCGAGCACCATCATTGATGGAGACGACACGACATTGACGTTTGTTATCGTCGATAAAGCGTTCAGCGCCACGCGAATGTTATTCAGGTTCAAGAAATAGGAAAATCCTGGGAACGCCGGCTGGATAACCCCAGCAGCGACGTCGGTGAGCCGGAACTCACTACCGCCGTGTTCGAAGAACCAACGCACGCCGAGCTGCAGTTCGTCGTTGAGCGTTACTTCCGCGATCGTTGCTTCGATGAGAACTTGACTGGGCATCACATCGATTTGGGACAGAATCTGTTTAACCCGGCGCATCTCTGATGGTGTCGCCGTTATCAGGACAGAATTGTTCTGCTCGTCGGCCACGATCGTAATGCCCGTCGCGCGATCATCCAGGGGCGGTGCGCTGGATGAGGTTGCGGTGGCTTCGGTAACGGAGGAATTTGCTAGGGGGTCGATCTCCGGCGGGATACCCACAGTGGACCCGAGCGAGACAGACGGCGCCACGGGAAGCTGTCCTACGCCATCCGGCGTCTTCAGAATACCTGCCGGATTCGCAACCGGAACGGGCGCAACATTCAGCGGCGACGTCAGCGCTCCGGCCGTTGTGCCATCGAAGTCGGCGCTACCACCGGCGAGCAAAGTTGTTCCCGACGGCGTAGAAATTCTCTGCCCAAGTCCAGTTTCACCGCGCCGTATGTTGTAAAGCTTTTGCAGAAGTTGGGCGATCTCACTGGCTGGCCGGAACTGCACGCGATAGACGAATGCTTGCTTTTCAGTCGCGCGCCCCATCATGTCGATGCGATTAATCCACGTCTCGGCTTTTTTCAGATAGGCGGGGCGTGACGTCATCACGAGAACAGCTTTTAGGCGGGCATTAGGCACAAACTTCACCATCCCTTTGGTGGGACCGTCCGTGTTATTCGAGAAAATCGTGTCGAGTTCCCGCGCGATTGAATCGACGTCGTTCGTCTCGACGGGAAAGATTCCAAAAGACATTCCGCGCATGTAATCGACATCGAAGATGCGAATTGTCTCGAGCATCGAGGCAAGTTCATTGCTGGTGCCGGTCAACATCAACACGTTGCGTGCGCTATCCACACGCGTAATGGAAATTTGCGGAGACATAGAACGGAGAATGCGTTCGATTTCGCTTGCAGCCACAAACTTCAGCGGCACCACTTCAGTCGATAAACCTGGTCCGCGCCGCCCCCCGCCGACGGTGCGAACCGGTTTACCTGTTGCGACCGCTTCCTCGATGGTAACGATCTTCACTGTCGTGCCGTCCGTTATCAGCGAGGCTCCGCCGACGGAGAGGGCAGCCTCGAATATGCTGAGCAAATCTTCCGGGCTGACAGGTCCGGCTGTTCGCAATGTAATCGGAGATTTAACTTTTTCGCTGACGACGTAATTGAGCTTGAGAGCATCGCCCAAAACGGCCTTTGCTGCGTCCGTAGGGCTAGCACCGACGAGGTCGAGCGAGATGCCACCGTCGCTCGCAGACGTACTGACAGCACGGCCAACTTCAGCTCTTGAAGTGTTGAGCATATTTGTGCCGGCAGGATACAGTCGGCTTTCCGCCGCTCGTCCATCTCCGCTGCCGCTGAGCGGAACGCCTTTTTTGTCAATGCCCCCAGTGGTCAAACCACCGCCAGCTACCGGCGGCGATACCGCCGTTGGCAATGACAGTTGCTCCATTGGCAGTGAGCACGCAGACAGCAGAAGCGCGGCAGCGCATGCGCAAAAAATCCCAAGGCCATGCATGGGATGAACAAATCGTACCCGGTCCTGTATGACCATCGAAATAAGGTAGTCCTCGGAATTATGGCCGCTATGGCAATATGCGTTCAAGCGCACCGCAACCATAAAGACGGCGCCTGGCGAGCTTTGGAATGAGCTAGATATGAGTCGGTGGCCGAAACGGAATCCGACCGTCTTTTGTCCCCAGCAATGATCGCCGCGAGTGCAAAAGGTTATCGAGGGTGGCTGAATTATCCACAGGTTCGCGCTGGACTTGGACCCCGAACTGCGAGGTGCGCGGCTAGGGCTGGCGAGCAGCGTGGAGCCGGATCTTTTCCATGCCGCTCCCGTTTTGCAAGGTGACGATCCCATCGCCGATATCGGCCAAAGTCCAGCCGTCAATCGCCTCACCCACGCCGACCCAAGTGCCTAATCTCCGGCCTTCGCTTCGCAATAAGGCCCTTGGCCTAATCCCAGGCGCTTTGATCAGTCCAACCAGCGAGATTTGACTGGGCTTCACACTTTCCGGTGTTGGTTCGGGAGCCGGCGCCGCTGGCTCTGGGGGCAGCTGTTCGGTGCGAGGCCGTCGAGACGCATGAAACAACGGCCGGGCTGTCGTTTCTCGAAGATCAGCGAGTTGGGGCTTGTCGGAGACCGCTTCATGATCTGGTGCGACCGCGAGCGGTGCCGCCTCACCCGTGACAGGTGTCGGCGAGGTATCGACGGGCAAGTACGCCAGTTTGTAGTTTGCAAAAGCGCTCGCACCGAGAAGTGCGAGCAAACCAAAGGTAACAAGCCGCGGTCTGATTGGTCCCATGTTCAGCTCTGCTTCCGGTCGGCGAAACCGGCGACGCCGATGCGAATATCAAGTTGTAACTCTGGTGCGCTAGCATCTGTCGCGAGCTGCGGCGCCACATGCAAGGTCTGCACAATCAGATAGGGGTGACTGCGTTCGAGCTTGATCAGAATTTTCTGCAACTGCTCTAGAGTTGCACGGAGCTGTGCTTCAATTGCGATGAGACGGACGCCAGCGCTTTCAACAGCCGGCTGCGCACGCGTACTCTGGATAGAGACGGCTTCGCTGTCTGAGATGCGGCCGAGGAGTGCTTGGACTTCGGCCATGCGGACCGCATCGCTCGGACCAGTCAAAAAAATCCGGCGCTCGCCTTGATCACTTCGCGGCGACTTTTGTGCTTGAACGAGGGTTGCGGCTTGTTCAGCGGCTTCTAAACGGCCGAGGAGAAGGCGCTCTGCAGCTATTCGATCGCGAGCTTCGGTAAAGCGGTACAGAATTGGTTCGACAGCAAATAACCAAACGCATCCGGCGGCTGCAACAAGCAGACTGACTGCCATGAAAGAACTGGCGAACTGCGTTATTCTCCTTTTCATGGCGCGCCCTTATCGTTGATGGGACGACCGACGGCGTGGACTTCCTGAATGCGCGCACGAATGCTGAAGCGCTCTGCATCGCGCGTGCCGTCACGGGTTATGGCGGAACTAAAGGAGGCGTCCGAAAAGCCCTCCGAGTTTTCGATCAGGGGGACAAGCGCCGCGGCCAGTTTTGCCTCTCCATTCAGCTCTAAAGTTGCGCCATCAAGGCTCAAACTCGTCAGCCATACTGAATCCGGCAGCAAGCGCGTAACGCTATCAAGAATTTCTGCCGCCGAAGGCCTAGCAGATTTTAGCGCTTGCACCGCTGCGGCATGCTTGGTCGATAAATCTGACGCATTCATCAATAGTTGGGCTGATCTTGTCTTCTCCCGAGCCCGCTCCACTGTTTGAGTTAAGTCAGACAGTGCCGTCTCATATCTGGAGAGGGAATGCCAAGTAGTCCCAATGGCAGCCACAACGGCCGCTGCAGCAAGCAGCAGATTGAGGCGTGAGGCTTGAGATTTTGCTGGATCAGAAACAAGCTGAGGCAGAAAGTTAATCGGCATTGGCGCCGTTCGGTCTTCATTCCAACAGTCGATGCCATTAAGGTTTACGCCAGTTCGTCGAATGTCCTCGACGTATTTTTGAACAATGTCGCGGCGTAGGATGAGCTGCTGCGCGGTGATCATGCCGGCCTTGTTAGCCCGTTGCGCCAAAAGATAGGTCCAGAAAACATCCTTTAAGCGAAACGGCGTGACCCTCTCGAGATCGAGGGCAAGTATGCGATAGGCATCGTCCCGCGCTGCAGCCGGAAGCTCAACCTGACGCACGAAGCATGCCGTAAAAGGAAATCTCAGGCGGATTGGCGATCCTCTCTCAGCCGCTAGGTAGAGGGCTTCGGTAGTGTTTTCGGCGCGGGAGGAGCGACCTGGGAGGGCACTATTGCCATCGCGCTCGTCAAACAAGATTAGCCCATTGTCCTCGATGCTGGCGACAAGTCCAATCGGCGTCTTCGCTCGGCGCAAGCTAAAATTGAAGATTTGACCGAGCTCACGCACCCACCAGGTCCATAAGGACCGGCCGGCCCGAAACAGAGGCTGGGCAGAACTTGGCATCAAAATCCTTTCAGGCGGCTCAGGCCAGTCCCGCATTCACCAAACCGCTGTTCGGCGTGCGAAAATCCGACCAGTTCGTGTATCATTATGCTAGAAAATGGTTGCCATTTCGAGGCCTTCGTTGAGAGGCGCTTAATGAAAGTTCACAGCACGCCTGAGACGGCCGATTTAACCGATCCGCGTAGCGAAGCGTTTATTGAAAAGTTTAGTTCTCTGCTCATTGCTGGCGGCGCCATTGACGAGCTGGCTCTGCGCCGCGCGCAGCGGGCTCAGGCTCAATCTAACGAGCGTTTTGATCTCGTCCTAACGCGCCTGGGTCTATTGACCGAGGGCGAGATGGCCAAATCAGTAGCGACGTTTTTGGGATTAGATCAGGCCTCACGAAGTGACTTTCCGCATGTGCCTTTGTTTGCAGCCGAACTACCGCTGAATTTTCTGAAAGCCAGCAACATCATTCCGCTTCAGGACAAGACCGACGTCGTCGTAATCGCGACGGCGGACCCATTTAACTTAGAAGCTCCTGCGGCGCTTGCGTACATACTGCAGCGAAAAGTCGAAATTCGCGTGGCGACAGTGGGAGATGTTGAGGCCGCGCTCGAACGGCTGTACGGCGACGGCGTCACCGTCAGCGAGCGCTCCGATCTGAGCAACAATGGACAATCGGACGTCGCGACAAGTGAAGACGTACGCCGTCTCGAA
This sequence comes from Hyphomicrobium sp., assembly GCA_031412455.1. Taxonomy (GTDB): domain Bacteria; phylum Pseudomonadota; class Alphaproteobacteria; order Rhizobiales; family Hyphomicrobiaceae; genus Hyphomicrobium_B. The sequence continues at coordinate 5,796 of JANOCZ010000065.1, forward strand.
GACATGGCCAGCGAAGCTCCAATCATTAGATTGGTCAACGAGCTGATCTCCGACGCCGTTGAACAACAAGCTTCCGACATCCATTTCGAGCCGCGAGAAGATAGCGTCCGCGTCCGGTTTCGGATCGATGGCATGTTAGACACCGTTGAGACATTGCCAATCGCAATAAGCCGAAATGTCAGCTCGCGCATCAAGGTGATGGCGGGGCTCAACATTGCAGAGCGGCGGCTTCCGCAGGATGGGCGCATCAAAGTTAGCGTTCGCGGCCGCGACATAGATTTGCGCGTATCCACGATGCCAACCATCTGCGGTGAAAGCGTCGTGTTACGAATCCTCGATCGATCGAGCGTAGCACTCGAATTTGAGAAGCTCGGATTTTCGGGCGGAGATCTAGCAGCATTTCGCCAAATATTGACTGAGCCTAACGGTATCATCCTATCAACTGGCCCAACCGGTAGCGGCAAAACGACGACGCTATATACGGCGCTGTCGATGCTGAACGTACCTGCAAAGAAGGTGTTTACCGTTGAGGATCCAATCGAATACCGGTTGGCTGGCGTCAATCAAATACAAGTCAACTCAAAAATCTCGCTGACATTTGCATCAGCGTTGCGTTCCATGCTTCGGCAGGATCCTGACATCATAATGGTTGGCGAAATCCGCGATCTGGAAACTGCTGAAATTGCAATTCGAGCGTCACTGACAGGGCACCTGGTCCTCTCAACCATTCACACGAACAGCGCTGCGGCAACGCTCACACGATTGTTGAATATGGGTATCGAGGACTATCTTCTGGCGTCGAGTTTGAAGGGAATTCTATCCCAACGCTTGGTCCGGCGCCTCTGTCTTTCGTGTGCACAGCCAGCCAGCTTGCCAGCCGCCATGGTCAGCCGGTTGGCCAAGTTGCGGTCCGGTGTGACCAATCCAGAACTCGCTGATGGTCACGCAATCAAACGCCCCGCCGGTTGCCCTGAATGCCGCAATACAGGATTTTCTGGCCGTACGACGATCTATGAATTGCTGATCATGAACGATGCGATTCGAGACGTTTTGATTTCGAAAGGAACCGAGCGCGCAATCTTGAATTCTGCAAAATCCAGCGGCATGACGACACTGTTTGAGATTGGCTTAAACAAAGTCTTCAACGGTGAAACGACGCTTGATGAGGTGCTTCGAGTAACGAGGCACGCCGATGCCTGACTTCAGATACCGTTCCTACAATCGCGAAGGAATTGCTGTTGAAGGTGACATCAACGCGACGACACGCGAAGCGGCGCTGGACTGGCTTGCCCGGAGTGGCCAGTATCCTGTTGCCATCGGTGAACGTAAAAGCCCCCCTGAAGTAAAGTGGTGGCAACGCGAAGTTTTCGCCTCAAGTTACTTCTCTGTTGCGACCCAAGCCTTGTTTACGCGTGAGCTGGTAAGCCTCGTGCGCGCCAACCTACCGGTGCACGAATGCCTGCGCTTGGTGTCGGTGCAGCCGATGTTGCCGGCAAAGCTTCGTCATGTCGTCCGCGATGCGGTGGCGAGAGTCGCGGAAGGTGAAGCGTTGTCTGAAGCGCTGGCTGCTCAACCCAACGCCTTTCCGGAATACTACTGCCGCATCGTGAAAGCGGGCGAGACAAGCGGGTCACTCACTGAATGTCTCGACGATCTCGCGTTGCATTTGGAAAGGTCTGCCGAGACGCGTGCTTCAGTCACGTCTGCTCTGCTTTATCCACTTATTCTCGTGATCGCAGCGTTGCTTGCAATCGGCGTCATCGTCCTCGTGTTGCTCCCAGCGATCACGCCAATGTTCGCCGATGCCGGAGTGGCTGCGCCTTTCATAATCCGCGCGCTCGGTGGTTTGCAGAACTTTTTGAGCGCCAACAAAACTCTCATTCTCACCGTATCGGCCGGTGCGGTAATAGCCATAACTGTGGGAAGTAAACGTCCCGACGTTCGGCTGATTTGGGATCGGGGATTGCTGCGTGTGCCAGTGGTTGCGCGACTGATTGAGCGCCGTGAATCGGGACGATTAGCCCGAACACTCGCCACTCTCCTGCGAAATGGAGTGCCGTTGCTCGAAGCCGTCCGCGTGAGTTCGGGCGTCGTCAGCAATATCGCAATGCGCAAAGCGGTTGTGGCAGCACTCGACGAGATCAAAGAGGGTGGTCAGCTGTCTACTGCGTTGATGCGGTCCAAGCTTTTCTCCGAGCTGCTCCTCAGGCTCGTCACGATTGGGGAGCAAACCGGCCAACTCGATATCATGCTGCTGCGCGCCGCGGAAATTTATGAGTCAGCTCTACAGCGCCAAATGCAGCGGCTTACCAACCTCGTCACCCCCGTCGTAACTTTGATGATTGGCGCGCTGGTCGGCGGTTTAATTTTAACGGTCATGAACGCGCTGATATCGATCAACGATCTGGCATTGCGATGATGCAAAATCCTCCGGCACGTGACGAAACAGGAATGGCTCTGATCGAGCTATTGGTGGCTCTGGTTGTTATCGCGCTTGCCGTTTCAATCGCCGGCCCGGCTGCAATTAATTCACTCCGGGATATGACGTTGCGTTTGTCAGTGGGTGAGCTTGCGAGCGCGATGTCGACCGCAAGGTCGCAAGCGATTCTCAGCAATCAAGATGCAGTTGTGCAGATCGACTCTTTTCAGCGGCGCATTACGGCAAATGGTTGGGGCCGATCGCATACTCTGCCAAGAGGCATCGACGTCCGCATAGAAGTTTCCGACGACGAGCGAACGACTGGCGGGCGCGCCCGCGTGCGGTTCCACGCCGATGGCACATCATCAGGCGCACGCATTACCTTACGTCAAAGTCGCCAAACCGCGCTCACAACAGTTGATCGGCTAACGGGGAGTTTGCGAACCTCTTGGAGGCGGAATTGACGAGCACAAGGGAGTCCGGATTTACGCTCATCGAAACGATCGTCGCATTGACTATTCTAGCGGCTGTCGTCGGCGGCTTTCAACTGTGCTTGTCGACCGGTTGGCGCGGCCTGCGGTTAGCAAATCAGGACCAGTTGGCAATCGAGGCCGCCCACGCACAACTTGCTGTGATCGGCCATGACGCTGCGCTGTTTGAGGGAAACGCCGAGGGAGAGACGGGAGATGGATTTCAGTGGCGGAGCACAGTTTCACGTTATCAAGCAGATGCAAGAGAATCAGCCTTCCAGAACGACGTTGACGGTTACTGGGTTGCTGTGAAGGTATCCTGGCAGGAAGGACCGCGACGTCGGCAGAGGTTCGTTGAGCTAACAAGCTTTAAAATCGGAAAAGTGAAATGAGCACTTTTCATTGGCGAAATTCTTTCAACGCGTCGACCCGCTTACAAAGCGATGGGGCGAGAGATCTGGGTTTTGCGCTGATCGAATTGCTTGTTGCGCTGACGGTCCTCGCATTGGCGTTGCTCATTGTCCCAAGCACGATGCGGCTGTCGACCCGGGCAGCCTTGACTGCCGCAGATATACTCCGCCAGCAAGATGAAGCCGCCGCCTTAGCCTTTGTGGTCCGCGCCATCGCTGGCTCGGTGCCGGCCTACGAGAACGATCAAGACGGTGCGCCGGGGATAATCTTTCAAGGAGAGTCCAATCGTCTTGCATTGGTGACGGCCCTTGCGGGAGGCCCTCGCGGAAGCGGTCTCTATCGTGTCGAATTTCAAAACGTCGCTGACAATGCGACAGGGAAAATGGGATTTCATGTGAGCCTCGCACCGCGCACGTATACGAGCACTATTGATGGCCAAAGTACCGTTGAACCCGACCGTCTACGGCATCTTGGATTCATTTCCAGGTGGAGATATTACGGAGTTCCGGTTGGCAAAAACGTTGCAGAATGGATGCAAGAGTGGTCTGCCAGAGATCGGCTTCCCGATCTTGTGGAACTCACGCTCTCTCATTCACATCCAGGTGCAAATACAAAAGTCATCCGCATTGAACCTCAGTTGCGGGTCCGCCGCTGACGGATGCCCTGGCGACTAATAGCTTGCCACGTCGAGGTCTTCATCGACGCCGCCCGCCGCATTATCACGGCCCAGCGAATAGACCTCCGGTTGACCAGTCTTGCCTGGAAATCTGTAGGCATACGGCCGTGACCACGGATCCAGTAGTCCGTCCGCACGCTTGAGATAAGGTCCGCGCCAGCGAGGCGTCCCAGATGAATTCTGAATGAGTGCCGAGAGACCGATCTGCTGTGGAGGAAATCCCCCGACGTCGAGAGCATAAAGCTCCAGCGCTGTGGAAATTGCGCTGATCTGGGCTTTCGCCGTCTCTGTTCGTGCCTTCCCTAAATAACGCAAGACTTGCGGCGTGGCGATCGTCGCCACGAGAACGATTATGGAGAGGACGATGAGCAACTCAATTAACGTAAACCCGTGATCGCGCCGGCCCAGCGTCTGACCTTTTTCGATACGAGTTCGACTACGAGAGGTTCGCATGGGCATCATCGATTAACGTCTACATTGAGACTAGAGAGTAGGTGGTGCATGACCTGTGCCAGGCTTTCATTGCAGCAGCCGATCGCTGAAGACGGGACCATAAAGCCAGGCGACCCAAATTCCTAAAGCGAGGAAAGGGCCAAATGGGATGGCTTGCGATGCATCGAAAGCACCACGGCGGACTGTGAGCGCGATCGCAGACAGCGCCGCGATGCAAGCGACAAGTAGAATGGTGGTCAAACTCTCGGCTCCGACCCAGGCGCCTGCGGCCGCCAATAGCTTGACGTCACCCATCCCTAAACCAGCACGGCTCCGCACGCGTCGGTAAATCCAGCCAACGACGTAGAGCGAGGTCGCCGCGAGTGATGCCGAAAATGCGGACCACAGCAGTGCATCTTTGCCCGCGTCCGCCGCGAGCAACAAACCAATGACCAGCAGCGAATATGTCAGGACATCAGGAAGTCGGAACGAGAGCCAGTCGCACGCTGAAAGCAAGGTCAAAAAAATCGCGAGCACCAGAGACGCCGCAAGAGGTGCCGACGCACCATGACCATGAAGCAAGGGCGCCGCAATTGCGAAACCCACTAGAACACACTTGCCAGCGACGCCCACGAAAGCCGGCGTGAGGAAAGAAAACTGGGTTGTTGATGATGTCAGCATTCTCGTCCGATCATGTGATCAACAGTTTGGGACTTCGCCGGCCACGTTCTTGCCTGCAGTACTGCCTGCAAAAATTGGCCCGCGTTTCCAACTCCAAATCCGGTAACCATCCACCTGTCGTTGCCGGCCGGCTCGCCGGCTTGCGAGGGGCTGCCGCTCGCCGCTTGGTAGCAAAGCCACCCGGCTTACGACGGCTTCACGCACAAACCGCGCCCCTCGATCAGTCGAGACGTCCGCCGCCACCGAATATGCGCGCTGCGCCGACGCGACCCTCATCCAGACAGGAATGGCCTTAGCATTGCGGTCTTCGGTGTCGATCTCGAACGCTGATGCGCGCGCTCCACGCCTCAATACGTCAATCAAATCAGTTTCGGCTCTGTCGGGATCGATGCCATTTTGGCCGGAGTAAATTGTAACGTAAGGCCTCAATCGTTCCACATCAGAATCCGCTAATCCGAAAACCTGCCCCAGCTCTTCGATGGCTTCAAATGGCGCATTCTTGATTATTCGCGCGGGCGAAGCGGCGGCGTATGCTTCGCGTTCCGCACCAGCTGCACGGCGATCGTCATCTGAATCACGAAAATCTTCCACCGCTTGGGCGCGGGCTGAAGCTTGCTCAGGAGGGCTGCCCAGTCCGGTGAATAATGCGAGCAGGAGTTCGCTACTGGCGATATTCAGATCGACTTTTCCTGCCTCATCGCGAACGCGGATCTCAATGCGTTCGCCCGATGGCATTGTGCACGTTGTGCCACGGCTCGAAAAGCGCAACGGTCGATTTAGCTTTGCTCGGGTAAGATCGAATATTGCCAAGTTGACGCCAGCATCCGCCAATGCTTCGGCCTCAGCTGACGCGACGCTTGTCCGAGCTGATCGGATCGACGATCGTACGGCACTCGAGAACAATGTCGCGACCAACCCCAGCAGCGCCGCTATCCAGATTACCGACAACAACGCAAATCCCTCGTCGCGACGGACGGCCTTTCGCTTGGCGGAATTGCGAGTAGCGACTTTCATTTTATCCTGTGCGCTTCGTAACTTACCGCGGTTGTACGGCTGGCGCCGTCGGAGGGCTGATAGCCGTGATGTAGGCAATTAAATCTTCGGCGTCTGTCTCCGAAATTCCAAGCGCCGGCATTCGGATGTTCGGATATCGGACTCGAAGCTCCAGCGCGTCGCGATCGTGCGCCGCACGAAGTCTGTCGGGATACATTACGTATCGAGTAATCCACTCGACGGCACGGCGAGACGTAACTCCGGCAAGGTCAGGACCGAGCTTCTCGCCCATTCCGATCGTGTGACATGCTGCACATGCTTTGACGAACAGTGC
>JANOCZ010000066.1:0-8686 GCA_031412455.1 Hyphomicrobium sp.
GTACGATTTCGGGCGGCCGCCGCGGCGTCTGCCGCAAACTGGAATGTCGATGGGGCTGAACATCGTTCCGCAACGTCTGGCTTAGTCCTCAGCTCGCAGCATGATCGGTCCGCAAACCGCGCCGAGAAACAGGATGATCGCCACCGCAAGCGGTATCAAAACCGATCCGGTCAGCGAAAACCCTGCCCACGCGGCCAGAGTATACACGGTCGCAATCCAGAACGCCGCCGGAACGATGATGGCCACGCTCAGCCCGGCCACGCGATAGCCATTCGTCAACAATGGCGTGAGAAGCGGAATGTGGGAGGGAACACGTACATAAACCGCAGTCGGAGCTTGAGCGTCAGCTCTCTGGCCTGTCGTCACCGTACGTAACGCTGTCCGTGGGGCTGCAATCATGAGGTGCTCCGCGATGCGTGGCTGCCAGTAATTGAACGTTGAACCGTCGAACTCGTCACGCTAAGGCCCCTGGCTTACCGCTTTGTTAATGCCGATAGTGCGGCGAATGGTTTAGTTAATCAACGTTTGGCCAAAGTTATTCGCAAAACGCTGTCTTGCATTGCAGCAATTCAGCTTATGCGTTGTTGTTTCGCTTCCATTTCCTCTGCTCCTAAATGCTTTGCGCTTGGCAACGCCTTGAGCATGCGCAAGAAATACATCGATGCAAATGAATGAACACTTCGACGTCGCGATCCTTGGTGGTGGTCACAATGGCCTGACGACGGCCGCGTATCTCGCATCTGCGGGATTAAAAGTCGTTGTGCTCGAAAAGAATTGTACGGTTGGCGGCGCTGCCGTGACTGAAGAATTCGCGCCGGGCTTTCGCAATTCTGTCGCTTCTTACACCGTCAGTCTCCTCAATCCCAAAGTCATCGCCGACTTGAATCTGCTCGAGCACGGGCTGGAGATACTCGAACGCCCGGCCGCGAATTTCTTGCCGGTCGATGCGCAGCGGGGCCTGCTCGTCCCCTATGGGATCAAAGCCCAACAGGCGGAGCTGGCCAAGTTTTCCGAACGCGATTCAGCACGCCTTCCAGCCTACGATGCCGCCCTGCAGCGAGCCGCCTCGGTGCTGCGGGATTTGATGGCTCGCACGCCGCCCAACGCCGGCGGCGGCCTCGTCGAACTGATCAAAGGCGGCGCCGCCGGCCGCCGTCTGCTGAAGCTGTCGCTGGAAGATCAGCGGCTTCTGTTGGAGTTATTTACGTCGAGCGCCGCTGATTTCCTGGGCAAATGGTTTGAAAACGAAACCATCAAGGCCCTGTTTGCCTTTGACGGCATCGTCGGCGCATATGCGGCGCCCTCGACGCCCGGTACCGCCTATGTCCTTCTTCATCATTGCTTTGGCGAGGTAAACGGCAAGCGCGGCGTCTGGGGCCACGCCCGCGGCGGCATGGGTGCGATCACGCAAGCCATGGCAGCGTCTGCAAAAGCGCGCGGCGCTGTTATTCGGACCGACGCGCAGGTGGTCCGGTTGAAAATGGAGGGTGACCGCGTTGCCGGCGTTGTGCTTGCGTCCGGCGAAGAGGTTCGTGCCCGCGCTGTCGCGTCTAACATTCCACCTAAACTGCTGTTCCGCGCGTACGTACCGGAGACTGCGGTGTCACCAGAATTACGCGAGCGGTTCACCGGCATCAAGAGCGGCTCGGGCACGTTCCGCATGAACGTCGCGCTTAGCGAATTGCCAGACTTCACATGTAGACCAGGCAAGGACCTGGCCGCGCATCATGGAGCAGGAATCGTTATCGGTCCGTCGCTCGATTACTTGGAGCGCGCATACCTCGACGCGCGTCGCGACGGCTGGTCGAGCGAACCCGTGATCGAAATGCTGATCCCCTCTACGATCGACGATACGCTCGCACCTGAGGGCCAGCATGTGGCCAGCCTATTCGTTCAGCACGTCGCGCCACGCCTGCCCGGCGCGCGAAGCTGGGAGAACCCACTTGAGAAAGAGACGTTCGCGGACGTCGTCATCGATACGGTGACCCGTCATGCGCCGAATTTTAAAAAATCGGTCCTTCACCGCCAAATCCTGTCGCCCCTCGATCTCGAGCAGCGCTTCGGACTGATCGACGGCGATATTTTCCATGGCCAGCTGGGTCTCGGCCAGTTGTTTGCAGCTAGGCCCGTTCTTGGGTATGCCGACTATCGCATGCCGGTGCCGGGGCTTTATCTATGCGGCTCTGGCGCTCACCCAGGCGGCGGGGTAACCGGCCTTCCAGGCATGAACGCAGCGCGTGAGATCTTGCGAGATTTTAAACGCCGTAAGGTAGCAAAATGAACATCGGTGCGCCAACTCCGGTCCTGCGAATCTTTGACGAAGAAAAGGCCCGCGCGTTTTATGTCGGCTACCTCGGTTTCAAGATCGACTGGGAGCATCGGTTCGAACCTGCTCTACCGCTCTACATGCAAATCTCACGCGGTACGTGCCGCCTGCATTTGACAGGTCATCATGGTGATTGCTGTCCAGGAGCCAAGGTACGAATCGAGTGTTCGAACGTGCTAGCTTTGCTCGCCGAGTTGCGCGGCCGCGACTATCAAGCCCTGCGACCTGCAGCTGAAAATGTGCCGTGGGGAGGCCGTGAACTTGAACTGACCGATCCTTTCGGCAATCGCGTCACCTTCTTCTCCGAAGCGGTAGCCTCATAGATGCGCATCAACCCCGATCTCGAGATCGACGACGCGCTGCTCGAGGAGCGTTTCGTGCGCTCGTCCGGCCCCGGCGGCCAGAATGTCAACAAGGTCTCGACCGCCGTCGAACTGCGCTTCAACATGGAAGTTTGCGAGGCGCTAACCCCGAGCGTCAAAGCTCGGCTGAGCCGCCTTGCAGGCCGGCGGCTGACCGATGAGGGCGTGCTGATCATTCAGGCCGATCAGTTCCGCACCCAGGACATGAATCGGTCCGACGCGAGAAAGCGTCTAACGGCATTGATTGTAGAAGCCCTCATCGCGCCCAAGCCGAGGATCAAGACGCGACCCTCGCGCGCTTCGAAAGAGCGGCGGATCAAAGCCAAGAGCGTTCGCAGTGGCGTTAAGAAAATGCGCAACTCGAAACCTGAATTCGATTAGCGAAGCCCAGTCCATCAGCCCACAAGAGTGGGGTCTTCGCGATCGTGCGCATGGCCGACTGCATTGAGCAGATCGCGGCTCAAGCGCGACGGATCGAGCACGACTTTGTCGTCATGAACTCTTTTGACGGCGGATCGCGGCACGACGAATTCGCCGGAATTCTCGACGTAGACCACAATCGCCTCAGCCGAAACGTTGCTGATCGCGCCGATACCTTCGGCACCTTCAGCAATGAAGGCCATGAAACCCCGCTCGATCGGCTGTGTGTTCGCCTGGGCCATAACTGCTCCTGCTGAAAATTCCAGAACGGATATCAGTTCAAGCCGTATGTGTTGTCAGCGAACACATTCCGCATCGGGACCAAGCGCCGCAGTTTGGCTTCGTCAAAACTGCGACTCAGAGAATAAATCGGAAAAACTGGTAGCGAGGGCCGGACTTGAACCGGCGACCTACGGATTATGATTCCGCCGCTCTAACCAACTGAGCTACCCCGCCATGTGCGCATACGGGCGCAGATGCCACGTCTATAGACGGCAAGACGTGACTGTCAAGTTAAGCGGCGCGCACCCCTCTCGGGTTACTCGGCCGCCTGCTGCTGCGACTGCACACCAACTTCTTTGCGGAAGCGCAGCATCGTGAACAGTCCCCACGGCCGCAAGGCGCACCGGTCGATCAACTCGAGATCTTTGCACACCATGACGCGCGAAACGTCAAACACCGAATGCCATCCGACGACGTCGGCGAAAGGCGCCATGCGCCGCTCGACCCAGCCGCGTACGCCGTCGTCTTGGCTGAAATGATTGACGAGCATGATCTCACCGCCGGGCTTGGTGACCCGCGCCAGTTCGCGCATGACTTTCTCGGCATCAGGCACAACTGTGATCAGATACATGCCGACAACTGTATCGAACGTCGCATCGGGGAAGGATAGCTCGCTGGCATCCATCACGTGCAACCCGGAGATATTCTTGAGGCCTTCGGCCTTCACGCGCTCGCGGGCCCGATCGAGCATTTCAGGCGCGAGATCAATGCCCGTAATATCGAGGTGTGAATCGTATTCGGGAAGTGAAAGACCGGTGCCGACGCCGACCTCGAGCACTTTGCCACTCGAGCTGTTTATGATTTCGACAGCGTGTCGCCGCCCGGCAGTCGACACCTTGCCGAATGTGTAATCATAAACCGGTGCCCAGCGTCGGTAAGCTTCGCGAACCGCATCTTCGTCCATCTGATGCGCAGCCGCCATCGGCCGCGCGGTTGATTTTGACGAAGCCCATCGGGTGCTGCGCGCACTGCTCAAAGATCGCTTGTCACTCACGAAAAACCTCCCAAAAACGTCCGTCGCGGCGATAAACGGCTCAATGTCCGCTAACCGCTATTGTTCCGTCGGAGCCACGTTCACCGCCGTCCGCCGTCTGCCCGCTTGATGGCCCTGACAGGCTTCGTGTTGCGGCCTTGGTCGTCTTCGCGATGAACCCACCACCGAGCACTACCGCACCCGCTTCAGCGCTTGCATAAAACACACACGCTTGGCCCGTCGCAATACCTAGTTCGCCGTCTGTCAATACGACCTCACACAGTCCGCTGTCATCTACAAATAGCACCGCCGGACGCGGTGCCTGTGCAGAGCGCAGCCGCACGAAGATCGGCAACCCGTCTGCCGCGGCCTCCGCGATCGGCTTGTCTCCGAGCCAGTTGGTGTCGCGCAGTACAAGGCCGACTGTCATCAGTGCCGAGCGCGGCCCGACGATAACTTCGTTTGCCGCCGGATCGAGTCGCACGACGAACAGCGGCTCGGCTGCGGGGATACGCAATCCTTTGCGCTGGCCAACCGTAAAATTGATGATCCCGTCGTGCCGCCCGAGCACCCGTCCATCGATGTGCACAATGTTGCCGGCGTCCAGCGCGTTGGGCCTGAGCCGTGCGATAACATCGGAGTACCGTCCAGCCGGCACGAAGCAGATGTCCTGGCTGTCGGCTTTTTCGGCGATCGGCAGCCCGAATGAACGGGCGAGCTCGCGGACCTCCGACTTGGCAAGCGCTCCGAGCGGAAACCGCAATGTCTCGAGCTGCGCTTTCGTCACGCCGAATAGGAAGTAGCTCTGATCACGATCGGGATCCAAGCTGCGCGCCAGCTGCGGCCCCCCGGGCCCATCCAAGCGCTGCACATAATGCCCGGTCACGAGCATGTCGGCACCGAGTTCACGCGCCGTCTCCAGAAGATCACGAAACTTGATTTCGTTATTGCAGGTCACGCACGGAATGGGCGTTTCACCGGCGACATAGCTTTCCGCGAACGCGTCGATCACTTTCGCGGCGAACCGCGCTTCATAGTCGAGAATATAGTGAGGGATACCGAGTTGATCGGCGACCCGGCGGGCGTCGTGGATATCCTGCCCGGCGCAACAGCTGCCTTTGCGGCCTGTCGCGGATCCATGGTCGTACAACTGCAGCGTAATTCCGATAACGTCGTGGCCCTCGGCCTTCATCATGGCAGCCGCGACGGAACTATCGACTCCGCCCGACATAGCGACGACGACTTTGCGGCGCGGAACGGCGCTGCTGCTGACGGTGCCCGATGAATCGGGATTGAAGAGTGGCGTTGCGATCGGCATCTCGGAAACTACAAATCTCGAAAAGGCGTGTTGGTTGAGAGGCTTAAGAGTGCGCCGCGAGCAGCAGAGCGAGGCTCAGCGCAACGTTAGCACGACAGCGGGGCGAAGTACCCAGACAAGTTCGCCCGAAGCAAGGCACCGGGCTGCGGCACGACGCCAGAGCCCCGTCGAGTTGGCCTGAAATTCGCTTACGTGCAGAGTAGGGTTACCCCATTTGCTCCAAACCGGGATGGCCCTTCACTGAAACACAGTAGAAAACAACTTTTCAACCTAAATAGCACGTCTATTTATACCGTGTTTACTCAATGGGTTAGGCCTAATTTAATCGCAACCATGTAGAACTTCCTTGGTGGTCAGAGAGTAGTGTATGAGTATCATGACCGAACAGCAGATGAGAGCGCGCGGGCGCTATGTGATCGGACCCGATGGGGCGCCGCTTACAGTCGCCGATCTTCCCCCGCGGGATACGAAACGCTGGGTTATCCGGCGCAAGGCCGAAGTCGTCGCGGCAGTCCGCGGAGGCCTTCTAAGTATGGAAGAAGCCTGTGAGCGTTACACGCTGACAGTCGACGAATTCCTGTCTTGGCAGCGCTCGATCGACAAGCACGGGCTGCCCGGCCTGCGGGCAACTCGCGTCCAGGATTATCGCGACTGAGCATAGTCGCGTGGTTATTTGACCGGCATTTTCGAAGTGCGGCGCTGAACGTGGCGCCGCTTTTCGTTTTTTCGGCCCCAATCGCGCACTAACGCTTCGCCGTCGTGGCTTTTGCGGCCGATTTGGTTTTGGCTTTTGCGGTCTTTGCCGCAGCGGCGGGCAGCGCGCCGGTCTGCGTCGGGGCTTGGTCGCCGGCGCCCCAGCCAGCGATAGTCGATGCGCCCTTACAACCTTGATCGCCATTCGCCCAGCGATTGACGTCGGCCGCCATGGCCGTGGCCATCGCCTCCGGCATTCTGAGGTTTTCAGTTCTAAGTGTCGCCGCCTCACCCTCGGGATCGATGTTAATTCGGTATGCCTTGGCGCCGCGCGGATTTGGTTGGGTCAGGTCGCGCTGGTGAATGACAATTTCGGCTTTACCGCCGCGCGACGGCGCATCGGCTTCAGCGTGATAGATATAGTCCTTCTTGAGCGGGCCTCCCTGCAAGGGACCAGGTCCCACAAACCAGCAGGAGTTAGCGCCGCGTGCCACGCGCGCGTAAATCTCGGTTGCCGATCCGACCGGCTTTTCCACGCCGCTGCCCGACCCGATCGATGCGACGCTGAGGTTCGGCATTTTGGGGAGAGCTAAAGAGGGGCTCTCCGCGCCGCCGGCGCAACCCCCAGCAAGCAGCGCCGTCGCGATGACCGCAGGCGCAACCATTCGGGCGCCAAAGCTGCGTCGCAGGTATGTCCAGGCGTCAGAAATCAAAGGCCAACCCATTAGTCTGGCATGCATAAAGGCAGCTTTGCGCCGTGTTCGCCGTTCAGGCAAGAGTGATTGCCGGTCAGGCACATAGGTTATCCCCGCCTCCCTGTAGGGACCTCTCGTGACATGAGAACGCGGCGCCTGGATGGCGGGCTAATTGGCGGTGCCGAATAGCGGAGACGAAGCCGCTGACGAACGCCAGCACGTCTTATGCTCAGTCCTGGGTGCTTCAGCGAGTGGCGCTAAGGGCGAAACGGTCGCGCCGCCGGCCCATGCGGCCCTCGTCGCGATGTTCGGCTTGGGCAGTTGCGCGGGTCAACTGTTCGGCGGTGTCGTCGCGTTCACGAACCGCGGCCGCCAGTTTTTCGCGCAAGCCATCGGTCGAGGTCTTAAGATTGTCGCGGCGAACGGCGGCAGCTTTTGCAAACGTCGAATACGAGAAGTGGCCGCAGTCGCGAACGCCTGTGCGGTCTTCTTCGAGCTGAATTTGCCGCTCGAGATCAGAGGCCATGACATCGAACTCGCGAATAATGCGCTCGAGGTCCTCGACCTTGCGGCTTCTCTCATCGACTTCACGGCGCTTGAGGCGCATGGCTGACTCACGTGCTTTCATCGTTCGATACCCTAAACATACTCGAACTTACGCTGAACCTAACAAGATCCGTGCCAGCGCAGTGCTTCCGATGAACCCAATAGTCGAAGTGCGGCTACAAGGTTGCTTAAAGGCTGTCCTGAGGTCAAGATGCTACGACCACCTAAAAGCCTGTAAATTCGTTGTAACACGCCGCCATTAAGTTGCGGTAAAGCAACGCGATGCGTTTTCTACCTCGCCCCGGCGCTGCGCGCCCCAAATTTGCCCACAGCTATCTTGGGCCGCGGCGCGAATACTGTTAGCTCTTGATTCGGAAGTACAGCGGGACGCCGAAAGGGGGCGGATCGTCGATCTGGGTGGGCGCCTGGAGCGGAGATCAATCATCGGCGGCCGGTTAAACGACCGTGAGGGCAAAGATTCTACAATTTGGGGTGCTGACGGGCCAGCTCTTGGCACGAACGGTCGGTCTTGGCCGAACGTTCGGGTTTTTTTGCTGCGGTCCAGGCGCGCGGGTAATGAATTCGCAAGAAGTCTTGCGAAAATTTTTACCTGGCACGCAAACGGCATCGCAAAATTAGGGTTTGTTAACCTCTGGTCGCTAACTTCCTAACGAATGGCTTAGCTCGAAGCAGTTGTGCGTTCTCTTTGGGGCGGAGAGCATCGGAACGCGGACGAAGCACGAGAGGAACGGTCATGCGGGTTTTATTGATAGAAGACGATAGCGCGACAGCTCAAAGCATCGAGCTGATGCTGCAGTCGGAAGGCTTTAATGTTTACACCACCGATCTCGGCGAAGAGGGCGTCGATCTCGGGAAGCTCTATGATTACGACATCATCCTCCTCGATCTGAATTTGCCAGATATGAGCGGCTACGAAGTTCTGAAAACGCTTCGGGTCTCGAAAATCGCAACGCCGATCCTGATTCTGTCGGGTCTAGCCGGCATCGATGACAAGGTTCGCGGTCTGGGCTTTGGCGCCGACGATTATATGACGAAGCCGTTCCACAAGGA
>JANOCZ010000067.1:0-3674 GCA_031412455.1 Hyphomicrobium sp.
ACGCGCCAGCTCCTCCTGGTCCTCGGTGGCGAGCACCAAATGGCGATCCGCATTCATGATGTTGCTGACGGCGACGTCGCGCTTGGTCCGCAACAACCGGGACAGATCAACCGACCCCATGACCCGGAATGTCGGATCAACGACGAAGATCTCGTTGAAATCGTCGGGCAGGTCGTCGCTCTCACGCATATGATCGATGACGTTGCCGACCGTCCAATAGGGCGCGACGGCGACAAATTCGGCTTGCATCAAGCGGCCGGCGGAATCCTCTGGATAATCGAGGTTCCGCTCGAGCGCTTCGCGATCGCCTTTGGAGATCTGCGACAGGATCTCTTGCTTGTCGCTCTCCTCGAGACCCTCGATGAGATACGCCGCATCGTCGGTGTCGAGCTGCGAGACGGCGCGCGCGAGCAGCTCGTTGGGCAAGTCTTCCGACAGCTGGTCGCGGACCGTCTCATCCAGTTCCGACAGCACTTCGAAATCGAATGACGTGCCCAGCGCCTGGATCAGCGCCACGCGATTTTCCGGCGCCAGCTGCTCGATGACATCGGCGAGGTCGGGGGCCTTCAGATCGCGAACGAAGCCCGCCGCAACCTCTTGCAGGCCATCGACCAGCGCCTCACGAACCTTGTGGGCGATGTCGGACGCCTCTTCCATCGTGGTGTCCGGCCCGCCCCTGTAATCGCGATTTTCAGCCAAAGGACACTCTTCAAGTTGCGGTTTCTCGACGCCGGTGGCGTGCAATCAATACGGCCGATAGATCCCTTGCGGCGAACCCAGACGCTGGCCGCAACAACATGTAACTTGTGTGACACCCGAAATTCGCCGTCATTCAGCGTCAGCGCGCCAAGACGCCACAGCATGTGTTGCATACGCGTGCCAACGCTGACGCTTTTTCGGCCTCAATTTCTGACCAACAGTTGCCTAGTCTGCGCTCTTCTTTATGAAGGATTCGCCGACCCGATGACCAGAAGGGAGCGTCACGTCTTAGACGTGATGTTTTGGCCGGGCCGGCTTGACCTGTAACAGGTTGCCAAGAGCGGGCTTCCTATCACAGGGGCAGCGACGCAAGTGCAGTGGGGACGATGCGGTACGACTTCTCAGTTGGGTTCGGTATTGCCATGCTGGCGGGCATTTTGGCGTCCGGCGTGACAGCGCAGGAGCCAAATGTCGTAGAGGCGGAGCCAAACGCCGTCAGCGATGACGTGCGCGTCGATGCCTGCGCGAGCGATAGCTCGCTGCTGGGACTGTCGCGCATCGTTGAAATCGACACCAAGGGCGGACCACAGTTCGGCGGCAAGCACAGCGGCGCCACCGACTTTCTCAAAGACCGCGAAGTCGTCCTCACGTTCGACGACGGGCCAATGCGCTCGCACACGCGCCAGATTTTAAAAGCCCTCGATGGCCAGTGCACGAAGGCGACGTTCTTCATGGTCGGACGGATGGCGGCAGCCGACCCCGCGATGGTGAAAGAGGTCGCTCGAGCCGGGCACACGGTGGCCTCACACACCTGGTCGCATCAGAATTTGACGGCACTCGGTTTGATCAAGGGCCGGCAAGAATTCGAAATGGGTCTCGCCGCGGTGTCCAAGGCCCTGGGCGAGCCCGCCGCCGCCTTCTTCAGGTTTCCCTATCTGGGCGCAAACGGCGCGGTCGAGCGGCACATTCAGAGCCGCGATGTGTCCAGCATCTGGGTCGATGTCGATTCGAAGGACTACCAAACGCGTGATCCCAAACTCGTACACAACCGGATCATGAGCGAGCTTGCCCGCAAGCGTAAGGGCATTATCTTGATGCACGACATCCAGCCCTCGACGGCCAACGCCATCAAGGGACTGCTCGCAGCACTGCGCGACAAAGGCTACAAGATCGTCCACATCGTCCCGCGCGCACCATCGTCGGCAGTCGCGACGTATGACGGCACCATCGATGAGACGTTCGCCGAAAAGTCGGCGGCGGCGGCAGCCAATCCTTTGGCCGATAGGTCCGTGGTGTGGACCATGTCGCCGGGCAAAGCCCGCGTCGGCAAACCATCCGGACGCACAACAAGCCCCGTTCGTCCCGTCGCGACCGGGACACCCAAAGCCATCGACGAGCTGCCTTGGTTGCAGCAACCGTCCACCCCGCCGCCACCGCCTAGGGCTGTGGTGAAGCCGCGCAAGCCGGCACGCGAACCGGTCGACAACCTCCCTTGGGGCGCGAACATTTTCGGCTACTGATCGGATGGCTTGCGCCGCCCCTGTCCCCTGATTCGCGAACCCGGCAACCTTGTTCCAAAGCTCGAATCTGCCGACACCGGTACTAATGGGGCGTTCTCGCCTCCGGAGGGACTGTAGTGTCTTATCGTTTGCCATCGGCAGCGCGATTGGCGGCGTGGACAATAGCGATCGCGATTGGCGGCGTGAGCCAAGCACGCGCTGGGTGCGAGAGCACCACAGGCTCCCTCGGCGTCTCCCGCACCGTTGAAATCGACGCTTCGAGCGGGCCTATTTTCGGATCGTTGACGCGCCAAGTCCGCGAGCCTTCGTTCCTGAAACCAAAAGAGGTCGTGTTGACCTTCGACGATGGACCGATGCCGTGGGTCACGCGGTCGGTCCTGGATACGCTCGATCTCTACTGCACCAAAGCGACATTCTTTGCCGTCGGACGCATGGCCATCGCTTATCCAGCCATGGTCAAGGAAGTTCTGGCGCGCGGTCACACGCTGGGATCGCACACGCATTCCCATCCGCTTCGCATGCCACGCTTGAAAGGTCCCGACGCGATCGCCGAGATCGAGCGCGGCATCGCCGCTGTCGCGACCGCCGCCGGCCAACCGATCGCGCCGTTCTTCAGATTCCCCGGGCTTGCCGATAGCGCTCTGTTGCTGGCCTACCTGCAGACCCGGCACATCGCGAGCTTCACGGTCGATGCGGTGTCCAACGACAGCTACATCCGCGATCCCTTGACACTCGTCGAGCGGACGATGGCCGAGGTAAAGCGCAACAAGGGCGGCATCATTCTGTTCCACGACATCAAAACGGCGACGGCTAAAGCGCTGCCGATCATTCTGTCCCGCCTCAAGGAGCAAGGATACAGCGTCGTTCACATGACCGCGAAGGATCCAGCCGTGCCGCTCGCCGAAGCGATCGCCGATATCGCCCCCAAGCTGTCACCTGACGCGACGCAGACCGTCGCCCTAGATCGCGCGCCTGACACGGCAACGCGCGTGACGACGATTGCGCCCGCCCCGCGCCGCCGCTTCAAAGCAACGACGCCGGCCAGCACACGCCTCACGGCGCAGACAGCAGCGCCGGCGACGGCGCTAGCGAAACCGGGCGTCGCCCCGGTCGTGCTGAAGGAGAGCGTGATTGAGATGACCGGCCCGCCGATCATCATCGAGGCCAAGGCGCAGACCGGCAGTGAGGGCGACAGGAACAGCGAATGGCTGACGCGAGTCACGCCGCGCGGCAAGCGTCCGCGCTGACGTCGCGTGAAGACCGATTGTCGCCCGTTTTCCGATCCCGTAGGTAGCCCGGGATAAACAATGAATGGTGCGGTTGAGAGGACTCGAACCTCCACGCCGTTTCCAGCGCTACTACCTGAAAGTAGTGCGTCTACCAATTCCGCCATTTGGGCGAGCCGGGGCTCGAAGTGGCATCAGTTAGTGGCGCCGCGGCCGGTTGTCAATTGAA
>JANOCZ010000068.1:0-2286 GCA_031412455.1 Hyphomicrobium sp.
GCTCTGTTCAATCGCTTCGCCGATATCGACGCGATCGATCTTTGCATCGATACGCCCGACGTCGAAGCCTTTATCAATTCCGTTCGCTACCTTGGACCGTCGTTTGGCGGCATAAATCTCGAAGACATCAAATCTCCCGACTGCTTCGTTATCGAAGAGAAACTCAAAGAGCTTCTCGACATTCCGGTCTTCCACGATGACCAGCACGGCACCGCGATCGTCGTTGCCGCCGGCATCCTCAACGGCTTGAAGGTCGTTGAGAAAGATATCGCCAAGGTCAAACTCGTTTGTGCAGGTGCCGGCGCCGCGGCGCTCGCCTGCTTGAACCTGCTCGTCAAGATCGGCATGACGCGCGAAAACATCACCGTCGCCGACATCGAAGGCATCGTCTACGCGGGCCGCGAAGTACTGATGGACGAATACAAAGCCCCCTTCGCGCAACACACCTCGGCGCGAACGATTGCCGAAGTCATGACCGGCGCCGACATCTTCCTCGGCCTCTCAGCATCCGGCGTAATTTCCAAGGAAATGGTAGCGTCCATGGCGCCCCGCCCACTGATCTTCGCAATGGCCAACCCCGACCCTGAAATTACCGCCGACGAGGTGCAATCCGTGCGCTCCGACGCGGTCATGGCGACGGGCCGTTCCGACTATCCAAACCAGATTAACAATGTTTTGTGCTTCCCGTTCATGTTCCGCGGCGCGCTTGACGTGCAAGCCTCGACGATCAACGACGCGATGAAAATCGCCGCCGCCGAAGCGATCGCCGAATTGGCCCGCGCCGAGGTCCCCGACCAAGTCGCAGCCGCCTTCCACGGCGAGCGCCCTCAGTTTGGCCCCGGCTATATTATTCCAGCACCCTTCGATCCGCGGTTGATGTCGCACGTACCTGCAGCCGTCGCCAAAGCAGCGATGGATTCAGGCGTCGCCCGCAAACCGATCGTCGATATGGACGCTTACGTTGCGCGGCTCAAAGGCCGGCTCGACCCCGTTGCGGGATGGCTGCAATCGACCTTCGATCAAATCCGCAATGAACCCAAACGCGTCGTCTTTGCTGAAGGCGATGATCCAGCCGTTATTCGCGCCGCGACCGCCTACCACGCCCAAGGCTTTGGCCAACCGCTGCTGATCGGTGCCAAACGCGAGATCACCGAACGTTTCCGCGAACTCGGTATGCCGCTGCGCAGCGACTACGAAATCATCGACACGAACTCGTCGCAGCACGTCCAGGAATTTACCGATTTTCTTTACACGCGTCTGCAGCGGCGTGGCTACCTGCGCCGAGATTGCGAGCGCCTCGTCGCCAACGAACGCAACATTTTTGCTTCGCTGATGGTCGTGCATGGCTACGCCGACGCCATGGTGACGGGCGTCACGCGCAACTGGACGAGCGTCTACGCCGACGTTCATCGCGTAATGGATGCCAAGCCCGGCCGGCACGTGATCGGCGTGTCGTTAGCCCTCAATCGCGGACGCGCCGTGCTGATCGCCGACACCAGCATTCACGACATGCCAACCGCCGAGCAACTGGCCAACATCGCCATCGAGGCGGCCCGGGCCGCGCGCAATTTCGGTATTGAACCGCGCGTCGCCCTGCTGGCGTACTCGACATTCGGCCAGCCGCGCGGCGAACGCTCAGACCAGGTTCGCCACGCCGTGCAGATCTTGGACGAACGCCAAGTCGATTTCGAATTCGACGGCGATATGGCAGCCGACGTGGCCTTGAACGCCGACTTGATGAAGCACTATCCGTTTTGCAGACTGTCGGACACGGCTAACGTCTTGGTCATGCCAGCCTTCCACGCGGCCTCGATCTCGACCAAAATGTTGCGTGAGCTCGGCGGCGCAACGATCATCGGTCCGATCATCGTCGGCTTGCAACATTCGATACAGATTTGCACATTCGGCGCGACCGACGCCGACATCGTCAACATGGCGGCACTCGCAGCCTACGGCTCCGGCCGAGTCTAGGCGTCCACTGCGACCCGGCTCTTCGTTTCGTCGGGCGCGCCGTAATGCTCGAAATATTTCGGATCGATCTTATCGACTGGCATGATGACCAAGACGTCCGTCGTTCCGAATTGTTGGTCGATCACCGCGCCGTCACCGACAAACGCACCAAGACGCAAATAGCCCTTGATCAAGGGCGGAATGCTTTTCAGCGCTGATTTCGCGTTGAGCTGATCTTTGGCGATCCGATCCATCGGCACGTGCAGCCCGGCGCGCGCACGGCACTGCCATTCGGCCGGCGCCCGCGCGTAGTGATGGAGATAGCTCAGCGCTTCA
>JANOCZ010000069.1:0-3755 GCA_031412455.1 Hyphomicrobium sp.
CCTCGTTCGGCCGCGCGCACATCACCCGCAAAGTCTCGTTCAAGGGGGGTGCGCCTGCGCTTGAACAGTTCGTGCTGAACGCAGGTGGTCTAAGGCTCACTGCGTCTGTCGGTGGAAAGCCGACGCCGCCCGATATGGTCACCTACTCGATCTACTCGGACGACCGCGATCAGTTTGCTCATCGCACAGCGATCATGGCCGGCGCCAAGCCAAACCTCATCATGCGCCTTAACGCCGGCATTTACCGGCTCGTTTCCACATACGGCGACGCCAACGCACGCGTTGAAACGGACGTGACCGTCGAAGCTGGAAAATTGACCGAAGCCAATCTTGTTCACGCCGCCGGGAAAGCAACTTTCCGGTTGGTCGCGCGCGCAGGCGGCGAAGCGCTACCCGACACTCACTGGACGCTGATCGCGGCAAACGGCGACATCATCAAGGAGAGCGTGGGCGCTCTGCCAACACATACGCTGGCACCGGGAGACTATAACGTGACGGCCAAGTCGGGCGGGCAATTCTACAAGCAGCCGTTCGCGGTCAAGGATGGCGAGACAGTGACGGTCGAAGTTTTGAGGAGTGGTGAGGGAGCCCCGGCTGACGGCGAGAACGCTATCGATCCGTCGCTGGAAATTAGAAATCCGTAAGCACCCAGTCCGTCGGACAGCCGTTGTCGGCCATCAACTTGTCGACGCGCGCATGGGCCGCCGCCTGACCGGCTTCTTGAAACGCCAGCCGCGCAATTTGCCACTGTTCGCAAGCCCCAGTGAGATCGCCTGAGTTGTATGCAGCCTCGGCAAGTGCTATGCGCGCTAGACCGTGAACGGCTGGTGGGCCGTCACGCGCGGCAATTCCTGCGGCCGAGCGCAGCGCTTCAAGACGCTGGAGTTCATCGCCGATTGCCTCGTGCTTTTTCGCCAGCTCGAGATAGCGCGCCGCGGGCGGCGTTTCAGGCTCGAGCAAAGTGGCTACGCTCACATCGGTCTCCAGGGCTGGCCGGTTGGCCGACGATTGCTCGAACGCAGTCGAAATTATTGAAAGTGCTTCGGTGGTGGCGCGGACGTCAACGCTGCCGTCTGTAGGTCGTTCCTTGGCGGCGCTGTCGTCTGATGCACTTGTCTGCTCAGATCGCTGACCGCTGAAGCCGGTGCGCCGGCGACGGCGGCCCCTGGCAAGCAGGACGATCAGCAACAAAGTAATCGCTACAGGGATTCCCAGGACGACGACGAGAAGAAGATCATTGCTGCGAACACTGTCAAGCATCTCGTGCACTCGTGTCATGAGGTCCTTCCGGTGATGTTCACCCAGCGCCGTTCGCGCCATCAGGTTCACGCCATCACGTTCCCGCCATGACCGGGCGATGCTACCGCAGCGGCGCCGAATACATAAGACCGCCCTGCGTCCACAAATTGTTGAAGCCACGATCAAGCTTCAATGCCGATCCTTGACCGAGGGTCCGATCAAAAATTTCGGCATAGTTGCCGACCTGCTTGACGACGTTGTAGGCCCACTCGCGCGCGAGACCCAACGGTCCGCCCAGATCAGCTTCGAGGCCCAGGAAACGGCGAACGTCGAGCGACGGCGAGGCCCTCATCGTGTCGATGTTGGCACTTGTGATGCCGAGTTCCTCGGCCGCCAACAGCGCCATGTAATTCCAGCGGACGATGTCAAACCATTGCGCATCGCCCGTTCTGACGGCCGGGCCGAGTGGCTCCTTGCTGATCATCTCCGGCAGAAAAACGTGATCCGCCGGCACTGCCAATCGCGAGCGCTCATAGGCCAAATTCGAATAATCGCCCGTCAGCACCGTGCAGCCGCCGGACGCGTAGGTTTTCACGAGCTGATCCCAGTGATCCGAGCGGACGATCTGAAAGCGCATCTTGCGCTGGCCAAAGAAGTCGCTGACCGTGCGTTCGCCGCTCGAGCCCGGGAGCACACAGACTGACGCGCCCGACAATTCGAGCACGCTGCCGATTGCGTGACCGCGCGGAACCAGGAAGCCTTGCCCGTCGTAGAAGAGGATGCCCGCAAACAGGACGCCGCGCTCGCTTTCGCGCGTCAACGTCCAGGCCGTCGCCCGCGTCAGCACATCGACTTCGCCGTCCTGCAACGCTTTGAAGCGATCGGCGGCGGGCAGGTTGCGAAATTTTACAGCATCCTTCGAGCCGAAGATCGCAGCGGCCAGCGCGGAGCAGAATTCAACGTCAAGCCCGCTCCACTGGCCCCGCGAATTGACTTGGCTGAAGCCCGCCAGATTTTCTCCAACGCCGCAGTTGAGATAACCGCGGCCTTTGACGGTTTCCAACAGGCTCGCAGCTTTTGCGCTAGAGCCGGGTGCGCACATCGCCAAGCCCATCAACAGGGCCCCCGCAATACTTACGGCGCGACGGAAATTCGACATGGGAAGATAACTTTTCGTAAAACTGGCTTTGATCCTGGCCGTCCGCGTGCCAGCGGATAGCTGTTCGGGCTGCAATTGAAGTATACCCACACTTCCCGCGCCAGCCGCTCACGGTCAAGCCCTTGACCTTGGATCAAAGTTAAGTAACCAGAAACGACCAACGGCGGGAAAGTAAATTCATGACTAAGTCTGATGACCCATCCCGCGCAAAGCATACGCGCCAGACGAAGGTCCTACACCTCGGCCGAGACGCGCACGCGCACCACGGTTTCATCAACACACCCGTCTACCGCGGCTCGACCGTGCTGTTTCCAAATTACGAAGCGTTGAAGGCGCGAACGCAGCCCTTCACTTACGGACGCCGGGCGACGCCGACGACGCAGGCTCTCGAATCCGCGATCAATGCGTTGGAAGGCGGCAGCGCCACCATCCTCACCTCATCGGGATTGAATGCTGTCTCAACAGCGCTGCTCGCGTTCGTCCAGACCGGCGATCACATTTTGATGACCGACAGCGTGTATCAGCCGACGCGCGTGTTTTGCGACAAGATGCTGAGCCGGCTCGGCGTCGAGACGACCTACTATGATCCGATGATCGCCGACGGCATCGCCGGTCTTATCCGCGCCAATACGCGTTTGGTGTTCGTCGAGAGCCCCGGGTCCCAGACATTCGAAGTGCAGGACATTCCAGCGATCAGCAAGGCTGCGCGGCATCGCAATCTACTCGTGGTCGCAGACAACACGTGGGCGAGCCCGCTATTTTGTTCGCCGCTGATGCTCGGCGCCGACGTTTCTATTCAGGCGGCGACGAAATACATCGTCGGTCATGCCGATGCGATGCTGGGCAGCATCACCGCCAATGCGCGCGCCGCGAAGTACATCGACAATGCCAAAGAGGCGCTTGGTACATGCCCAGGGTCTGAGGAAACCTACCTTGGAATGCGCGGCATCCGGACGCTCGACGTCCGTCTGCAACGGCATATGACTTCGGCTCTCGACATTGCAGGTTGGCTGGAGCAGCGACCAGAGATCGCTCGAGTTCTACATCCAGCTTTGCCAAGTCATCCGGGTCACGCCATTTGGAAACGTGATTTCAGCGGCGCGTCGGGGCTGTTTGCGGTGGTGCTCAAGCCAACATCGGAAAAGGGACTCGCGGCGTTCCTCGATCACCTGGAGCTGTTCGCCATGGGGTACTCGTGGGGCGGATTTGAAAGTCTCGTCATCCCGTTCAACCCGAGCCCCTACCGCACTGCCACGACATGGCGCGCCGAGGGGCCAGCGTTGCGCTTTCATATCGGGCTCGATGCGGTTCAAGATCTCAAGGCCGATCTAATGGCTGGCTTTGAGCGGATGCGGTC
>JANOCZ010000070.1:0-22826 GCA_031412455.1 Hyphomicrobium sp.
GGTCCGCGCAACGCCGGATCATCGAGCGTCGCCGGATCGAGCGACCAAGCCGCTTCTATCGCCGCGGCAGCATCATCGAGCGCAACACCCTTCGCACGCACGTCACGGGCAACTGCGCGATATAGCAATCCGGTGTCGAGACACGGCAAGCCGTAATGCTGCGCGATGCGCCGAGCGAGCGTGCCCTTCCCCGATGCTGCAGGCCCGTCGATTGCGATGATCATGCGTATCGCGCCCCAAGCTGCTCCATCAGCCCGCGAAACTCGGGGAAACTCGTGGCTATCATCGCCGTGTCATCGACGGTCACCGGCTGCTCACTCGCCAAACCCATTGTCAGAAATGCCATCGCGATTCTGTGGTCGAGATGCGTCGCGACCGTCCCACCGCCCGTCACGCGACCAGTCCCGCTGACGATCAAACTGTCGCCGTCGATACGCGCCGCAACACCATTGGCAAGCAATCCCGCAGCCGTCGCAGCTAAGCGATCGCTCTCCTTGACCTTGAGTTCGGCCAACCCGTCCATGCGCGTGTCACCCTGAGCGAACGCGGCGATCGCCGCCAGCACCGGATACTCATCGATCATCGACGGCGCCCGATCGGCCGGCACATGGACGCCAGCGAGCTTGGAAGAGCGCACACGAATATCGGCAATCGGCTCGCCGCCCTCTTCACGCGCGTTGAGAAATGTCACATCGCCGCCCATCTCCTGCAGCGTCGTGTAAAGCCCGATCCGCGTGTCGTTGACGAGCACACCCTCAAACGTAACGTCCGAGCCCGCGACGATCAGCGCAGCGCATACAAGAAACGCCGCCGATGACGGATCGCCGGGAACCGTTACATCACGGCCGTGCAGTTCGGCGTCACCCCGGACAGTGATGCGCGTCAACCCATTCGACACTGTGCTCGAAACCTGAGCCCCGAAATATCGCAGCATCCGCTCGGTGTGATCGCGCGTCGCCTCACGTTCAATCACGGTCGTCTCGCCCGCCGCATGGAGCCCGGCAATTAAAATCGCGCTCTTGACCTGCGCCGACGGCACCGGCAGCGCGTACTCGATCGGCACAAGCTCACTTGTTCCTCGCAGCCGGAGCGGCAGCGTCTCGCGCCCCTCATCCAAAACCTCGAGCCCCATCTGCCGCAACGGCCCAAGCACCCGGCGCATCGGCCGTTTCGACAGCGACGCATCGCCGGTCATCGTAACGGTCATCGCGTGTCCCGCGACGACCCCCATCATGAGCCGTGTCCCTGTGCCCGAATTACCAAAATCGAGCGGCCCGTCGGGTGCGCGCAGTCCGCCGACGCCACGGCCCCGAACCTCCCACACCTCACCTAATTTCACAGCTGGCGCGCCGAGCGCCTCCACCGCTTTGGCGGTATTGAGAACATCCTCGGCCTCCAGCAGCCCGCGTATCCGCGTCACCCCCGTCGCCAACGCGCCAAAAATCAACGCCCGGTGCGAGATCGATTTGTCGCCCGGCACCCGCACGCGGCCTGATAATGGCCCGCGCGGCCGCGATGACGTCGAAGGCTTGGGCTCGCTATGATGCACGGCGGGATTTCGTCTCTCTATATCTGGGCGGGGAAATGTTCAGCGCGAACTGGCATAGAGGCTCGCCGCATTCAGTCAACACCCCCGCCGCGACTTATGATCATTGCCTGTACGCGATCGCCGCAGCCCTAGAGATTGGCCGAGCCCGCACCAGATTGCGCTTTGACAGCGCCGGGTGCCTATGGCAGACCGAGCCCCTGATTTTCACCCCTCGAGAAAGACGATCTATGGTCACCAAGCTAGCTGCGCGCGGCATGAAGCGCACCTGTCAGAATTGCGAAGAGCGGTTCTACGATCTGGAGAAGCAACCGATCCTGTGCCCGCACTGCGGCACCAAGTACACCATCGCCTCGTCACCAGCGGCCCTGGCCGCGCTTCAGGCCGAAGAAAAAGCCGCTCGCAACCGCGTCAAGAAAGCCCCGATTGCTGAGGAAGTCGATAGCGAATTGCCAGCCGTCGAGGGCGAAGAAGCCTTAGCTGACGTCGAAGCCGATGACACGGCATCGCCGGAGGCCGACGAAACATTCCTCGAAGAGGAAGAGGAAGAAGGCGGCGACGTGGCCAACATCATCGGCGGCCCGACCGAAGGCGAGGAAGAAGTCTAGTCTCGACCCGCGCTTTGCGGCCGGCTCGACGAAGGAGAGTCGCAAAGCGCAACTACTAGACTTCCCGCGCTTTGCGGCCGGCTCGACGAAGGAGAGTCGCAAAGCGCAGCTATTAAAGTACCTTGATGTTTCGGCCTGAACAACTTATCAGGCCAGATGCGCGGAAGACTCAACGTCCGCGCTCCCATTGGTAAGGGGCCATAGCTCAGCTGGGAGAGCGCTTGCATGGCATGCAAGAGGTCAGCGGTTCGATCCCGCTTGGCTCCACCAACGCGCTACTCTAAAGGCGCTTCCCAATGACGGGCTCGCCGTTTGTAGGCGACCTGACGTGGTCGCGCGTCGCCGAACGTGTGGCGGGCGGCGCCATCGCTATTCTTCCGGTTGGCGCCGGCTCCAAGCAGCATGGCTTGCACATGCCGATGGCAACCGATCGCATCGTGGCCGAATACTTCGCCCGCGAACTCGCCAAAAAAATCGATGCTTTGATATGGCCGACGGTGACTTACGGCTCGTATCCTGCCTTCACCGCCTACGCCGGCAGCGTCACCCTCAACGCCACGACCTTTAGCGACATGATCCGCGACATAGTCGAAGGACTGATCGCCTTCGACGCGCGCGCGATTCTGATCCTCAACACCGGCCTCAGCACGATCACGCCAATCAACCGCGCGCTCGAGCGCGTCTCAGCTCCAGCCCGCATGCGCCATATCGCGCTATTTTCAGGACCGGCGTATCAACGTGCTGTCGCGAGCGTCTGTCATCAAACCTACGGTAGCCACGCTGACGAACCCGAAACGTCGATGATGCTGGCCATCGCGCCCGAGTGGGTTGACATGCAGGCCGCGCAAGATTCACCCGCGTTGCCGGATGGGCCAGTAGACGGCCCTCTGACACCTCGTGACGTCACCTCGCCCAATTACTCGGCGAGCGGAAGTTTCGGGCGACCGACACTCGCCACGCGCGAAAAAGGATTGGTTCTGATTGCAGCGATCTTGACTGATCTCGAAGCCGCAGTCTCAGCTCTTTGAGCCGGCCTTGACGAAGCCGTCCAGAATGACCTTCTCGTCCTTGCCGAACTGGATGGTCAGCTGATCACGATCGATCGACAGCACTTTCCCGTCGCCGAATGAGGGATGCGTGACCTTGTTTCCGACGGTGTAGGCGCTGACGTAAACGACGGGCGGCGGCGGCTCGACAACCTTCTTCGCCCGGGGCTTCGCCGCCGTTTTCCCAGCGGCCTTTGCTGCCGGCTTAGTGGCACTTTTCGCAGCCGGCTTCTTGGCCGCCGGCTTGGCTGCTGATGCTTTCTTCGCTGCTGTGGCCATAGATGAACTGCTCCGTAAAGATCCCAGTATAGCACATTTGCAACAAATAGGTTGTGCGGCGCTTTTGCGAACCAACCTACGGTTAATGCGTAAGTTTCCGGTGCGGTTCCAGGCTGACGAAACCCCGGCAACTCATGTAGGGTTACCTCGGCTGCAGCACTTTTCCGAATGACGAGGAACGCATGAGTGGCGCGAAGCACAACCTCGCCTGGGTTGCGGTGGCAATTCTCGGCGCCCTCTCATTGGGCGTCGTCGCACTTTCACGGGGAGAGACGATCAACGCCATCTGGCTCGTCGCCGCCGCGACCTGCGTCTACCTTCTCGCCTTCCGCTTCTATTCGCTCTTTTTGGCAACCAAGGTTCTCAAACTCGACCCGACCCGCCCAACGCCCGCCGTGCGCTTCAACGACGGCCTCGATTATTGCCCGACCGATCGCAATGTTCTTTTTGGCCACCACTTCGCGGCAATCGCCGGCGCCGGACCTCTCGTCGGTCCCGTACTCGCAGCCCAGATGGGCTATCTGCCAGGTACGCTGTGGCTCCTTGTCGGCGTTGTCTTTGCCGGCGCCGTCCAAGATTTCATCGTTTTGTGGGCCTCGACCCGTCGCGACGGCCGCTCGCTCGGCGATATGATCCGTGCCGAGATGGGCGAAACGGCCGGCACAATCGCGATGACCGGCGTGCTGATGATCATGGTCATCCTGCTGGCCGTCCTAGCCCTCGTCGTTGTCAAAGCACTGGCGCAGAGCCCGTGGGGCACCTTCACGGTCGCAGCCACCATCCCGATTGCACTTTTAATGGGCGTGTACGGGCGCTACCTACGCCCAGGCAAAATTGGCGAAATGTCACTGATCGGCTTTGCGCTGCTGATGGCGTCGATCGTCTACGGCGGCTATGTCGCCGCCGACCCGGTCCTCGGCCCAATGTTCACCTTCTCGGGCGTTGAGCTCTCCTGGATGCTGATCGCCTACGGCTTCGTTGCCTCCGTTCTGCCGGTATGGGTGTTGCTCGCGCCGCGCGATTACCTGTCGACCTTCTTAAAAATCGGCACGATCCTCGGCCTCGCCGCCGGCATTATTTTCGTCAGCCCCGACCTCAAAATGCCGGCCGTGACCAAATTTGTCGACGGTACCGGACCCGTTTTTGCCGGTTCGCTGTTCCCATTCTTGTTCATCACGATTGCCTGCGGCGCAGTCTCAGGCTTCCACTCGCTGGTCTCGTCCGGCACGACGCCGAAGATGCTCGACAACGAGCAGAATGCCCGCTTCATCGGCTACGGCGCGATGCTGATGGAAAGCTTCGTCGCGATCATGGCACTGATCGCCGCGTGCTCACTCGAGCCCGGCATATACTTTGCCATGAACGCGCCAGCCGCCCTGATCGGCACGACGCCCGAAGCCGCCGCTGCCGTCATTTCCGGTTGGGGGTTCACAGTCACGCCTCAGATGCTGACCGAAGCCGCCACAAATGTTGGCGAAGCCTCGATCCTTTCGCGTACGGGCGGCGCCCCGACACTCGCCGTTGGCATGGCCGAGATCATCTCTAGCGCCATCGGCGGTAAGCCCATGATGGCCTTCTGGTATCATTTCGCAATTCTGTTCGAAGCACTCTTCATCTTGACCACCATCGATGCTGGCACGCGCGTCGCTCGATTTATGATTCAGGATCTCGTGGGCTCGTTCGCGCCAGCCTTCAAGGATACGAAGTCCTGGACGGCAAACATTGCCGCCACCGCGCTTGCCGTCACGGGGTGGGGATACTTTCTCTATCAAGGCGTCGTCGATCCTCTCGGCGGAATCAATACGCTGTGGCCGCTGTTCGGCATCGCCAACCAAATGCTGGCGTGCATCGCGCTGATCTTGTGCACCGTCGTCCTCGTGAAAATGAAACGCGAGCGTTATGCCTGGGTCACCGCAATACCGGCAGCGTGGGTCGCGATCTGTACGCTGACCGCGGGTTGGCAAAAAATCTTCAACACCAACCCCGCGATCGGATTTCTCGCTCATGCGGAAAAGTATTCCGCAGCTCTCGCTGAGAACAAAGTATTGGCCCCCGCTAAAGACATGGGGGACATGAGCCGCATCGTCTTCAACGATTATATCAACGCGACCATGGCAACGCTGCTGACGGCGCTCGTCCTGACGATGATCTTCTTTGCTGTCAGGTCAATCTTGGAGGCGCTTGATACGCCCCACGTAACCGCTCGCGAGTCAACATACCTATCGCCAATGGCTGCGGAGTAGTCATCATGAGACACCTGTGGAAACTCTTATTGGCGATGTGGGCGACATGCGGAAAAACCGCCCGCCTGATGGTCGGCGTGCCCGACTACAACTCTTACGTCGCACACTGCGAGAGCAGCCATCCTGGCGAGAAGATCATGACGTACGAGGAATTCTTTTCCGAACGTCAAGCCAGCCGCTATGGCGAAAGCGGCGGCAAAATTAGTCGCTGTTGCTGAGGCACCAGACCCGATAACGGTCGATCTTCGTCGACATCACAACCGATCACGATATGGCTTGGTCAGACCACGGCAACGTGAGTGGTAGTGATCGCGCACCATCCCTATCTCTGCATGACGGCGGCCGCTTGGCCCGCCAATAATTTTACAGGAGATAATTAATGATCCGCACCCTCGTAGTCGCAACCGCCCTCGTATTCGCTGCCCCGGTCGTCGCTGAAGAAGCCAAGACGCCCACGACCGGCGCCTCAAACGCTGAGCAGCAATCCGATTTAAGTTTTGCGGCGCAGGAAAAACAAGCCCGCGACCACTTGCTCGGCCAAGGCTACACCAACATCTCATCGCTGAACAAAGATGAGAGCGGGAAGTGGGTTGGCATGGCGCAGAAGGACGGCAAAACGAACTTCGTCGCCATTGCTTTGCCGGCGTCCGATACTGCGAAGGCTACAAACTAAGAAGTTCTCTACAAATTTTAAGCAAACAAAAAACGCCCCCTTCAGTCACTCTGAAGGGGGCGTTTTTACGCTACCTATTCTTTGATTTGATCCGAAATTGCCCCAAATTCCTCATCCGTTTTTTAACAGCCGTGAAACTCTCGCAGGCATAGTCCGATCGAGACAGCATACGGGGAGCGTTGACGAATATGGATTCTTGGCAGGGTTTAATGAGCGAAGTAGCAGCTTGGCAAAGCGAGCAGCGCCTCGGCTCGGACTATCAACCGAAACCTACAAAATTGAACGCCCCTCATCTGGTAATGCTGCGCAACGATCTGACTGCAGCATCAATTTTAATCGCGACCTCGGGCAGCATCGCCAACGCCATCGGCGCGTTCGCGTTCCCCAATCTTTCGTTGTACGACGTCGCCACCTACATGCCCCGGCCGTCCTCGTTGCTTATCGATGCCCCAAAACGAATGCTCGGCAGGCAGGACGACGACGACGCGTTCGACATCGCCAAAGCGATCCAGGAATTTCTCCACCGGCTCGACATCGCTACACGCCTAGCCCACTCCGCTGCACGAAAATCTACGAAAGCCACGGCGAAACCAACGGTCGACATCGCCATCGTCCTCGATGCGACGATCCGCGCTTGTCAGGCCGCCCGTGAGGCAAACACAATTTTGGCCGGCATTATGAACCGCCGCGGCGAACGCCACAGCTTTCCTCAATCGCGCGTCATTCCAATTCTCGACTTAACCGAACACGGTGGTTGGCCCTGTATCGATAGCTTTGGTCAGGTCACGATGCCGGGCTGGGCAGAACGCCGGCACGAAAAGCGATTTGCCGTCAACCAGTCGGCGACCATCGATTGCGGCGATGGCCCCGCGCCCATCATGGTCGCCGACGCTTCATCGAGTGGCCTAGGCCTGATCGGTAACCCGGCCAAAGGCTGCCGCGTGAACGTCACGCTCGCCGATGGCCGCAAGCTGTCCGGCAGTATCGTATGGACCGAGAATGGTCGCGCTGGCATGGCCCTTGACCACCGCCTAAGCCGTCATGACCCGCTGATGAAAACGCCCGCGTAGCAAAAAAAAAGCGGCGGAGAATTATCTCCGCCGCTTTTTCTTAAAAAAACTTTCGCAGCGATCGCTTACGCGAAGTATTGTCCGCCGTTCGCCGTGAGCGTCGATCCGGTAATGAACCCAGCATCATCAGATGCCAGAAACACAACGGCGCGCGCGATTTCGCTGGGCTCGCCTAGCCGCCCGACCGGGATCTGCGGCAGAATGTTTTTTTCCATCACGTCCTGCGGCACGGCTTTGACCATTTCCGTCGCGATATAGCCGGGGCAGATGACGTTGACCGTAATCCCGGCCCGCGCACCCTCCTGCGCCAATGCTTTGGTAAAGCCAATATCGCCAGCCTTTGACGCCGAATAATTGACCTGGCCCATTTGACCCTTCTGGCCGTTGATCGACGAGATGTTGATCACGCGGCCGAACTTACGCGCGCGCATGCCTTCCCACACCTGACGCGTGACGTTGAAAAGCCCATTTAGATTGGTGCCGATCACTTCATCCCACTGCTGCCGGGTCATCTTGTGGAACATCGTATCGCGGGTGATGCCCGCGTTGTTGACGAGAACGTCGATCGGTCCAACATCCTTTTCAATCTGCTTGACGGCCTTCTCGCTTGCGTCGAAATCGGCGACATCGAACTTGTAGACCGGAATTCCGGTTTCGATCTGGAAGGCCTGTGCGGCGGCATCGTTGCCCGCGTAGCTCGCAGCAACACGATAACCGGCGCTCTTCATAGCTATCGAAATAGCGTAACCGATACCGCGCGTACCGCCGGTAACGAGGGCAACTCGTGCCATGTCAGTTTCTCCTTGAGTTTTTTATGAATGCTTAGAGTCGAGGCGCGTAGGCGACAGCCACCGGATTGAACCAGCGGCTGTCGAAATTGAGCGAATGCTTTAGTCGCGGGCTAGGCAAAGAGCCACGCCCATGCCGCCACCGATGCACAACGTTGCGAGACCCTTTTTAGCGTCGCGGCGCTGCATCTCGTGGACGAGCGTGTTGAGAATGCGTGCGCCCGATGCGCCGATCGGATGACCGATCGCAATCGCGCCGCCGTTGACGTTGACCTTGGCCGTATCCCAACCAATGCCTTTGTTCACGGCTATTGCCTGCGCGGCGAATGCTTCGTTGGCTTCGATCAGATCAAGATCGCCATGCGTCCAGCCTGCTCTCTCCAAAGCCTTCTTGGATGCCGAGATCGGTCCCGTACCCATGATCGAGGGATCGACACCCGTGGTCGCCCACGACACGATGCGCGCCATCGGCTTCAAGCCGCGCTTCTTGGCTTCAGCGAGCGACATCAGCACGACGACCGCTGCGCCGTCATTGATGCCGGATGCGTTTGCCGCCGTTACTGTCCCTTCTTTGGGATCAAACGCCGGCCGCAGTTTCGCGATGCCCTCGAGCGTCGTGCCGTCCTTGATGTATTCGTCGGTATCAACAACGGTGTCACCCTTCTTACCCTTGATGGTAACCGGCGCGATCTCGTCTTTGAACTTGCCGGCCTTGCGCGCGGCCTCGGCTTTGTTTTGCGACGCTACTGCGAACTTGTCCTGATCTTCGCGCGTGATCTGCCACTGCCGCGCCACGTTCTCAGCCGTCGTGCCCATGTGATAGTTATTGAAGGCGTCCCACAATCCGTCCTTGACCATGGTGTCGACGAACTTGACGTCGCCCATCTTGGTACCATCGCGCATGTGCGCCGCGTGGTTGGCTTGGCTCATGCTTTCTTGTCCGCCAGCCACGACAACCGTCGCGCCGCCCGTTTGAATCTGCTGCATGCCAAGCGCGACGGCGCGCAAGCCCGATCCGCAGATCTGATTGATGCTCCACGCTGGCGCATCGACTGGAATGCCAGCGGCAACAGCCGCCTGACGCGCCGGCCCTTGTCCCTGAGCGGCGGTCAGAACCTGCCCCAAAATGACTTCCGAAACATCGCCTGGAGAAATATTCGCGCGTGATAGCGCCGCCCGGATCGCAACTTCGCCAAGCTTATGGGCGGGAAGACTGGCCAACGCGCCGTTGAACGATCCAACGGGTGTGCGCGCGGCGCTGACGATCACGATAGTCGAGGCATCTTGGCTCATGGCAGCCCTCCCTGGGCAGATTTTCTTGGTAGCTATGCTTTTTGGCTTAAATTCGCTGACGCAACCAGAGTGATGCAGCGCCGTTGACTGATTGCAATAACTTTGCAGTGCCGGGCCGTCGAGAGCAATTGCGACCCGTTGCCTATCCTTCGTTAGTGTCGGTCGCCGCTGCTCGAATGGGTGGTAAAAACCGGCTAGCGGGAGACCCGGCCGCTGTGTTACGCTGCCGCAGTGCAGCAATGCTGATACGAAAGAACCGAAGCGCGATGCTGAACCCAGTCGAATCCCAAGCCGCCAAACGCGAAGCCGTGGTGATCAAGAAGTACGCCAATCGGCGGCTCTATAACACCGAAACCAGCACCTACGTGACGCTGGAAGACCTAGCCAAGATGGTGCGCGGCGATCGCGACTTCGTCGTCTACGACGCCAAGAACGGCGACGACCTGACCCATGCGGTTCTGACCCAAATCATTGTCGAGCAGGAAGGCCGCGAGGGTGGCCAGGCTCTTCTTCCCATTCCCTTCCTGCGGCAGCTGATCCGCTTTTACGACGACAGCATCGCGCGCATGGTGCCAAGCTACCTGCAGTTCAGCCTCGAACATTTGGTCAAAGAGCAGTCTCGCTTCCGCGAACAGTTCGCTACCGCCTTCACCAATCCCGCCGCCGCGTTCGATTTCTACCAATCTCAGGCCCGCCAGAACATGGCGATGTTCGAACAGGCCATGTCGATGTGGGCCTCGTTTGGCG
The DNA here is from genome assembly GCA_031412455.1 of Hyphomicrobium sp. Lineage (GTDB taxonomy): Bacteria > Pseudomonadota > Alphaproteobacteria > Rhizobiales > Hyphomicrobiaceae > Hyphomicrobium_B. Next base: position 10,294 of record JANOCZ010000070.1, read on the forward strand.
CGGCTGCCGGTGGCAAACCGGGCATGCCGGGCCAACCGCCTGTGGGCACGCCGACGGCCGCCGGCGGCGACAAGCCAAAATCCGCCGAGCCCCCAGCGCGCGATGAATTAAATGATTTGAAAGCCCAGCTTTCGGCTATGCAACAGAAAATCGAGAAGCTCTCGCAGCCGCGCTAACGCTGATCAGGTCGCGCGGTCCGCTGATGCGCTTTTGTAATCACCAGCGTCGATCGGCAAGCCGTAATAGAAACCTTGCAAATACGTGATCCCAGCTTCGGTCAGATGTTTGACCGACCGCTCGTCCCCGACCCACTCGGCCACGGTTTCCATGCCAAAGGTCTGCGCCAGCTCGATCATCGTCTTGATGAAAATCTGATCGCTCGTGTCGTCGGCGAGATTCTTGACGAACGCACCGTCGATCTTGACCATATCGACGTTGAGGAGCTTGAGATTTTTAAACGAGGTATAGCCCGCCCCGAAGTCATCGATCGCAACCCGGCAGCCGAGTTCCTTTAGCGTATCGACAAAATTGATCGATTGATCGAGATCCTGAATAGCGACCGTTTCCGTAATCTCAATGACCATCCGCGTAAGGATCTCGCGCCGCGAACCGGTTACTCGCTGCAACGTCACCAGCCACTCGTGATCGGTGCAGGTCAGACCTGAAACGTTCAGCGACAGCCGCAATTCAGGATGCTTCTTGAGCAGCGCAACGGATAGTTCAAGCGTACGCCGGTCGATCAATCGCGACAATCCGAGCTGTTCGGCGACGGGAATGAATTCGCCCGCCGACACGAGGCCACCATCCGGCTTTTCCATGCGCAGCAGACATTCGTAGATGTCAGCCTTGCCGGTTTTGGCATTGACCATGGGTTGCAGCACGAGCCGCATGCGATGCTCATCGATCGCCTCGATGACATCGTCGGCAATCGTGATGTTTCGGCGACGGCTAGTTTCTGCACCCGGCGTTGGCTCATAAGCCATGAAGCAATCGAATCGCTTCGTCTTCGCGCGCTCAAGTGCGTGCAAACCATAGTTTAACACTTGCTGCGTGGTCTGCGCCTGATCGGGAATGATCAGCCCGCCAACCGATATCGTCGCGGATATCTGACAAGCCGACGTTTTGACGTTGGCGTCGCGCACCGCCTTCATAAAGCGCTCAGCGGCGACCCGGATCGCTCCTGGCCCACACTCTTGAATAATGATGCCGAACTTGTTCGACGACAGACGCCCGATGATGTCGCCGCCGCGCATCTTATCTTTAATCTTGCGGCCGACCTCCGAGATGACTTCGTCGCCAATATCAAAGCCGAACGTCTCATTGATGACCGCGAGGTTGTTGACCGCCGCGATCAAAAATGCGGACGACTGATTCTCGCGCTCCGAGCGACTGATGACGGTTGCAATCGCTTCCGTCAGCCGGATTCGGTTGAGCTGCCCCGTGAGTTCGTCGCTGTCGCTGCGAAATAATAAGCGTTGCTCTTCGAGATAGCGCTCGTTGATGACGCGCAAGGTTCCACGCGCGCGCTCGGGCCGGCCGTCACTGTCGAGCCACACGCGCCCCTGATCCTCGAGACGCAGCAGATAATCCGATCTACTGCCTGCCGGCCGGATCGCAAATTGAACTCGGTAAGGCACACCGCGCGCTTGGGCATCCACCCGTACCGCCGCTGCCAGCATATCTATACGTCGGCTTGCGTGCTCAGCAACGATCAGCGATTGAAATGCTGCTCCCGAGGCGATGGCTTCACTGTTGCCGACGCCGAGCATCTGCACGGCGTTGCCTTCCCAAGCGATGCTGTCGGACTTCAGATCCCAGACGTAAGCTGACTCGTCGATTTGCGAAAACACGCCAACAAGGTCCAAGCCCTCGGACTCAGTCAAATGGTCGATCACGGCGCGCGACGACTGGGCCGCATCACTGGCCACGCCCTGCTTTGCCGTAGGGTTTGGAAGGCTCGGGACGGAAGCCACCGGGAAACCTCGATCTGGCACGGTGGCACGCGCATCGTCGCGCCCAGCCGGCAAGTGAAACAGATTTTTAAACTAGTGCTAAATCCCTAACAACACTTAAACCCTGCACCATCGCCGCTCAACATGGTGAAAACGCAAAAACGGCCAGCGATTGCGCTGGCCGTTTTTGTCGTCGCGCTTTGTAAGTCCGTTACTGATCGCCTGTTTACTGATCACCAGTCCCAAAACCGATATCGCGCTTAGCAACGCGAATGCCGATTGTGTAGCCGGCGATGACGTCGATGAGGCTCGCCATCAGCACCAGGAAGAACACCGACGTCGCCGCCTGCGGCACCATCAAAAATTCCACCAGTAGTGCCACGAATACGACCATCGACAGGGCGTGATCGATCAGCGTCGATGTCGAGGTGAACGTCGATTTCACGATTTCGGCGAACAGCAAAATAAGCGTGATCAGGAGAATGAAATCCCCCCACGTGAACGTCCACACACCTTGGCTGAGCAGCGTCACCGTGAAAATTGGACTGTTCAGGGCCGCGATCGCGTCGCCCGATCCAAACGCCATGACAATAAGGTTGTAGAGGATAAGTGCGAAAACTAAGAGCGGAATGGCTCTAATGGACATGGACGTCTCCTCTGGAACCAGAACGTGTTAAGGCGACAGCGCTCAGCGCTTCAGCCACCGGCGCGCCGTTGTGCCATGCGCGACTTGATTTGCCAAGCGAACGCCAACGACCATCGTCATGATGGCAAGCGGCACCAAAAATGTTCGAGAGTTTTTAGACGAGCCTTAAACGTCCGTCTTGGGATCGAGGATTTGCCGGCCACGATATTTGCCCGACTTGAGTTCAATGTGGTGCGGCCGGCGGCGCTCGCCGCTTTCCTTGTCCTCGACATAGATCGGAGCCGTAAGCGCATCGTGCGAGCGGCGCTGCCCACGCTTCATCGGCGACATCTTACTGCGTGGAACGGCCATCTCACATGCTCCAAATACGGCGCTAACCCTGGGTAACCCCCAGGGTGACCCACTGGGTCAAAACCGCTATAACTGCGGCTCGAGGCGCCTTGAACCTAAGAATTGTCACAAGTCGAAACCGGCCAAATGACCGTCGCTCCAGACCTATTACCGCGGCTTATACGCTTCATCATTAGAAATTGCCAGTCCCCAGTACGGGTGCTTTTCTGAGGCATAAAGCGCCGTAAACAGCTACCGGCCCCGATAGCCGCCAAGTACGCACGCCGTCTGGCTGAACGAGGCGCGGCGCATCCGCTCTTGGACATCGCTCGCCAACCGTCGCGTTTTGGGCCCTGGCTCGCCTGGATCACGCGCAAACGGGTTGGGCAGTCCAACGGCGAGCTGAGCCGCCTCGCGCTCATTGAGCCGGCTTGCAGCCTTGTCGAAATGAAACCGAGACGCCGCCTCGACGCCAAAGATCCCCGGGCCCCACTCGGCGATATTGAGATAAACTTCCATGATGCGCCGCTTCGACCAGAACAACTCGATCGCATACGTCAGCGGGATTTCGATCGCCTTGCGCACGTAACTTTTCGACGACCAGAGAAACAGGTTCTTCGTGACCTGCATCGAAATGGTACTTGCCCCGCGGGCCACGCCACCATCTTCGCTCGCCCGCTCGATCGCTGCCTGCATTTCGCGAAAGTCCACGCCGTTATGCTGACAAAACCTGCCATCTTCCGACAACAGAACCGCGCGCACAATTTGCGGTGAAATCTTATCCAGCGATACCCAGTCCTGCACGATATCCTGGCCGCCGGCGCGCTGTTGCAGCATCAGCGACGACATCGGCGGGTTCACAAAGGCAAAGACGATAATTAGCGTCACCACCAGCGCGGCCCAGCCAGCGATCGCGTAGGCAGCAATCCGCAGAACCTTCCCGCCGAAGCCAGCTGCGGGAGCAGAGCGCGACGGACGCCGAGTGCCCGCCTCAGCTAGCGGATCAGCCCCAAAATGCACGGAAGCGGCGCTCCGAGAGGCATTCGCAATATCGGATTTGGCCTGCGCCGCGTTGGAGTGAGCTGTCTGCTCGCGCGTAAGCGACACTGACTGCTGGCCGAAACCACCGGTCGGATTCCTTTGCAGCAGCGCAATGTCTGGCAACCGGGGATGCGGCGGTAGGAAATGCTGCGGCTGCGCTTCTACTTCCGACTCGATCTTCACCTCAGGCTCCGGCACCACCTCGTGCTCCGGCTCGGGTGTAAAACTCGTAGCCTCGTGCGCCTCTAACTTCGACAACTCGAACTCTGGCACCTCAAACTCTGGCACCTCAAGCTCGATCGGCGCGCCGAAATCCAAGTCGTGCTCGACAACTACCCCGCCTTGCATGTCTTCGTGCGCTGCAAACCGAACGGCTTCTGCCGGGGCCGCCAATTCCGTCGCGGACCTTCGATCTCCGCCAGGTGCCAACGTGTGCCGCACCGACGCAACCCCATACGGCCGCAATACCGGCAACGCGTATTCGGGCGTCGCGCCGGGCACAATCTGTACGCAAACTGCCGCCGCGACCGGCAAGGTATGCTCGGACGACGCACCAGCGGCGTCGTCGAATTTAGCGTCGGACCGGTCCATACTTTGATTGTCGCCGCAGATGAGATAAGGCGCTGCCAGTAGCCCGAAACAATGGCTCGGAACAGTCGCGCGAAACAATGACCCAAAACAATGGCCATGTTGAGGGGCCAAGTCGCAGAAATCACCGACGAGGTTAACCGTTGCAACCAACCGCCGACAATTTTGCCGCACGCCTCGAGTACGCGGCCGCCCTGGTCGATCAGCGCCTCTCTGAGGCGATGGGCGCTGAGGCGGGCCCCGGAGACGCGCGCCTGCCGGAGGCCATCCGCCACGCCCTATTCAGCGGCGGCAAACGCTTCCGCCCGTTCCTCGTCCTCGAAAGCGCGGCATTGTTTGGAATCCCTGCTGCCGATGCCATCGATGCCGCCGCCGCTGTCGAATGCATCCACTGCTATTCGCTCGTCCACGACGACTTACCAGCCATGGACAACGATGAGCTGCGCCGCGGCGAACCGACTGTCTGGAAGGCCTTCGGGGAATGGACGGCAATTCTCGCTGGCGACGCACTGCAAGCGAGGGCCTTCGAACTTTTGAGTGCACCGGCCGGGTCACAGGATGCGCGCATCCGCCTGGAACTCGTCAACGTTCTCGCTATCGCGTCAGGCTCACTCGGCATGGTCGGCGGCCAGGCCCTCGATCTCGAAGCAGCCATGTCTGACAGGCCAGCCGAACTCGCCCACATCGCGAAACTGCAAAAAATGAAAACCGGCGCGTTGATTGAAGTCGCCTGCACAGCGGGCGCAATTCTGGCCGATGCTTCGCCAGCGGACCGCGCCGCCCTCAAGACCTATGGCGAAAACATAGGCTTTGCCTTCCAGATCAGCGACGACCTGCTCGACGCCGAAGGCAGCTCGGCTGAGGTGGGCAAAGCCACCGGCAAAGACGCAGCGGCTGGCAAAGCAACGCTCATTGGCCTCCTTGGCACCGACCCCGCCCGCCGCCATCGCGACGACGCCATTGAGCGCGCGATCAAGGCGTTGTCACCGTTCGGGGAACGTGCGCGCACATTGGTCGATGCCGCAAAATTTATGGGCCAACGGAGTAGGTGATCCGCCAAAAATGACGCGTATCACTCAGCCGCCGTTTTTCCTGCATCGACAGCAGCCGAGCCATCGCCAAAGCGCTGCTCGATATAATCCTCGACAATCGCCTTGAACTCTGCGGCGATGTTTGGCCCCCGCAGCGTCGTGGCTTTTTTGCCATCGATGAAAACCGGCGCGGCGGGAGATTCTCCCGTTCCGGGCAGCGATATGCCGACGTCCGCGTGCTTACTCTCGCCGGGCCCATTGACGATGCACCCCATGACCGCGAAGTTGAGCGCCTCGACGCCGGGGTAACGCGTCTTCCACTCCGGCATGCGCTCGCGGATCATATCCTGAATATCGCGCGCCAATTCTTGGAACACCGTCGACGTGGTCCGCCCGCAACCGGGGCACGCTGCAACGACTGGCACGAACGAACGCAAGCCGATCGCTTGCAGCAGTTCCTGCGCTGCTCGAACTTCGTTGCGGCGGTCGCCACCCGGCTCGGGCGTCAGCGAAAAACGGATCGTATCGCCGATGCCATGCTGCAAAAGGATGGCCATTGCGGCCGACGATGCCACGATCCCCTTCGATCCCATGCCCGCTTCCGTCAGCCCTAGATGCAGCGCATACCGGCTTCGCGACGCCAGCATCGAATTGACGGCGATAAGATCCTGGACCGCCGACACTTTGCCGGACACGATAATGCGATCGGCGGGCAGCCCGATCTCTTCCGCGCGTTGTGCTGAGCCTAGTCCCGACTGCACCATCGCTTCGTGCATGACCGCGCGTGCCGTTGCCGGGATCGGTAGCTTCGCGTTCTCATCCATCAATGACGTCAGCAGATCAGCGTCGAGCGAACCCCAATTGACGCCAATGCGAACCGGCTTGTTGTAACGCAGAGCCGTCTCGATAATTGCGCCGAATTGCCGGTCTTTCTTCGCTTTGAAACCAACATTCCCCGGATTGATGCGATATTTGTCGAGCGCCTCGGCACAGGCCGGATTATCCGCCAGCAGCGTATGGCCGATATAATGAAAATCGCCGATCAACGGCACGCTAACGCCTTGGCGTAGCAGTTCGTCACGAATATGCGGCACGGCCTTAGCAGCCTCGTCGCGATCGACCGTGATGCGCACGAGTTCCGATCCCGCCCGCGCCAGTTCCGCCACCTGTTTGACGGTCGCCTCGATATCGGCTGTGTCGGTATTGGTCATGGACTGTACGACGACCGGCGCACCGCCGCCGACACGCACGCCACCGACGTTCACGGCGAACGTCGCATGTCGGGGCTTCAACGAGGTGCTGTCAGGAACCGGCATCGACCATCTCCACACGTGTCGCCCGCAGTTTAACGCGCCCGCCGCCCCATCGCCAACAGCGACAATGCCGCGACGCTGCACATTGCCAGCACAATGCTCGGTCCGCCCGGCGCGTCGCTGTAGAGCGATAGGCCAAGCCCGGCAAAGACACTTGCGACCGCAATCAGCGCTGCCACCACGGCCATCTTTTCGGGTGTATCGGCGAGCGGACGCGCGGCTACCGCTGGCACGATCAAAAACGCCATGACCAGCAATATCCCGACGACCTTCATCGATACTGCGATGGTAACCGCCAGCAGCAGATCGAACACGGCGCGCGGCCACGTTGGATTGACCCCCTCCGCCGTGGCGAGGTCGGCATGAAGTGACAGCCTCACCAACGGCCGCCACAGCCAGATCGTGAGGGCGAGCACGACCGCGCCGCCGCCCGCGACCCACACCAGATCTGAGTTCGACACGGCAAATACGTCGCCGAACAGGTAGCTCATTAAGTCGATCGACGGGCCCTGAAGCAGGGCGATTGCAACGACGCCCAAAGCCAGCGCGCCGTGATGCATGAGGCCAAGCACGCTATCGAGCGCCAGCAGTTTCTGCCGTCCGAACGCAATCAATATCCCAGCCGTCGCCAAGGCCGCGACGACGACCGCGAGCGTCAAGTCGATGCCAAGAGCCAAACCGAGCGCCACGCCAAGCAAGCTCGATTGCGCCAGCGTCTCCCCGACATACGCCATCCGCCGCCAGACGATGATGCAACCGAGCGGCGCAGCGACGATGGCCAGAAGAACGCCAGCTGCGAGCGCCCGGAGAAAAAAGGGTTCAGGGAGGGCGAACACGCTAGGCGCCATCGCTCGGCAGTCCCCCGGCAGGCGGCAGCGGCTGCCCGGACAAATCGTGCGCGTGATCGTGATGGTGCAGGTAGACGCCCAACGACGCCGCCTCTCGCGGCCCAAACAGGCGCGCGTATTCGGCGTGCTGTGCGACCGTCTCGGGCTTACCCGAACAACAGACATGGCCATTCAAACAGATGACGCGGTCGCTTTTGGCCATGACGACATGCAGATCGTGCGACACGAGCAAAACGCCGAGCCCTCGCTGCTCACGAATACGGCTGATGAGATCGTAAAACTCAGCTTCGCCGACGAAATCGACACCGCGCGCCGGCTCGTCCAAAACCAGCAGGGTCGGATCGCGCAACAGCGCTCGCGCAATCAGCACGCGTTGGGTTTCACCACCCGATAGTTGCGACAATTGTTGACCCGCAGTTCGCTCCGCGCCGGAATCAGCCAAGGTTCTCGCGATCGTCTCAGTCGGCGCCGAATGCCCGAGCGCCAAAAATCGCGCGACCGTCATCGGTATCGCCCGCTCGATCTCAAACCGCTGGGGAACGTAGCCAATACGGGTGGCGGCATTTCTGAACACTTGGCCGCGATCCGACCGCTCGAGACCGAGAACGATCTTGACCAGCGTTGTCTTGCCCGCTCCGTTCGGCCCGATCAGCGTCACGATCTCGCCAGGACGAACATCGAGATCGACATCGGACAGAATATCGCGACCTTGACGGCGAAAACTGACGCCGCGCAGCGATACCAGCGCCGACGCATCGATGGGCTGACCGTGCTCATGTCCGCAGCCGCAACCCGCGTGATGTGAATGGTCGTGTCCAGCAGGACTTTGTTCGGCGGCGCCACTTCGGGCTTGACTAGTTTCGCTCACGCCGCAGCCTCTCTGGAATTGCCAAGTGACAGCTGCACGCCGATCCTAAACCTTCGCCTTTGTCGCACAGTCCTGACACGTCCCGGTCACCTCTACGAATTTAACCCGCGGCTCGAACTTCGCGTTGCGCGCCGCGACGTCGATCGATTGAAAAATATCCTCGCCATCCGTCTCAAATACCGTACCGCACGTTTCGCAGCTTAGAAACATCGGCCGGCGTCCGGTCCGCGGCTGATGCAGGCGGCGGCAGGCGAAATAGGCATTCTTGCTTTCGAGCCGGTGAACCACCCCCGCCTCGAGCAAGGCATCGAGCGCCCGATAGACCGAGATCGGCGCGAGCCGCGTGCCCTTTTTCGCTAACCGGTCCAGAACCTCGTAGGCACCGACGCTCGCAGTGGTAAGGGCGATTTCCTCAAATACCTTCCGCCGCAGTTCCGTGAACCGGATATTGCGCTCCGCAAAGATACTGATCGCGCGCTCGATCGACGATTTCACGCGCTCTTTGTTGCGCTGCTCCTCGCTTGCCTGTGTTGCCATGGATTTCTTGAACTCTCAAACCTCCCCCCAAAGTGGAGGTGGGCGGCGCGGTGTACAATATAACGATTTGCCGGGCATGGCCACGACCGTGACTTCGAATGATCGTTAAGCCGGCCGCCGCGGACCCCTTGCACCTTAAGATAATTTCATCCCGCCGGGCACAATTTGTCTTATTGTGGCCGCGAATTGGCCCCTGCTTCTACGCATTGTAAACTGTTGCGATCGGGCCGCTTAAATAGCCTTGCCCGCTATGCCAAAAAGGGAATCGAGTGGGATGGACGTCAAACTGATGCTCGACGGCTTGGCTCAGAACGCCAAACCCATCGCCACGGCCCTCCTTTTTCTCTGCGCCATTACCCTTTTGTTACGCACGCAGCTTGCCAAACGGCTTTGGGCATCGATCGAGGAAACCCTGTTTTCCAATTGGCAGCTTGGCCTCTTGGCGACGACGGGCATCGTGCTCTCGGCCGCGTCAGGCTGGACGACGTGGGACGGCATGCGCAATTTTACCGGCGAGCCGCTGCTCTCGGGCATGATCACCTTCGGCATCCAGGGCGTGATGCTGATCGTCGCCTGGCTGATCGGCGAAAGTTTCGCGACCGGCATGAATACCCAAAGCCAAAAGGGTCCCTCGCGGTTCGTCAATCCCGCCATCCAAACCTGGCTCGGCGCCTTCATCGGCGTCCTGCTCTTTGTGGCCGCTCTGGTCCTCTTGCTGCAGTGGACCGGTCAATCCGACGTCCGCCAAGCAACTTCCGACGACATAGCTTGGTCCAAGACCGGCGATAAGTTCCTGATGTTCGGCGCGGGCCTTCTGCTCGTCGCCTTGTTTGCACTCTACGCCGCCAGCGATATCGTCAAGCCCTACATTCAGGGCGCCCGCGTCATCGTCCGCAACTCCATATTGTGGGTGATGTTTCTGGCGTGCATGGCGACCAGCGTCTTCTTCTCGTTCGATAGCCTTTTCACCTCGATCTTCCCACAATCCGAACGCGTCCGCGCCGCTGAGTTGCGCGCGCAAAACCAGGTCGCGGGCATAGTAGCCGACATCGAACAGACGATCGCCGCCCGCCGCGCGACACTGGCCGAAACCCTCTTCACGACCGAAGCTTGGACGGCCTACGAGACAAACCTCGACAATGTCGCCAAAGCTGCCGCGCAATCCGAGGGCGCCATCGAGCGCTTCGTCAACGACCAAATCGAAAGCCGCCGCCGCGCCGTCAAGGAACAGCAAGAGCGCATGTCCTCGGCTCAGTCGGGCCAGGCCGGCTTAGCGGGGCGAAAGATTTCGCTGACCGAAGAGAAATCCCGTCTCGCAGCTCAGCGCCCTGAACTGGCGACCGAGTATGCGACGAAGAAAGCCGACGTTGACGCCAAGCTGAAAGAAGCCGACGCAAAACGCGTTGAAGCGATGGCCGAAGACAAGGGTGTCGAAGGCACGGGCAAGGAAGGCCGCGGGCCGATTTATCGCCAACGCTTGGGCGAACTCAATCTGCTGCAAGGCGCTGTTAAAATCGCCGAAGAGCGGATGAAGGACGCCCAGAAGCGCCTGACGTCCGTCGAATCGCGCCTGTCCGCGATCGATCGCGAATTAGCGACGCTTGACGGTGACCTCGCCAAATTGAAGGGCGAGGCCGAGACGGCCGACCAACGCATCAAACTCGCAGAAGAAACCGCCAAGGGCGACGCGGGACCGCTGATCGATCCGTCGCGTATCCTGCCGTCGTTCGAGCGCGCCAAAGCCGAATTCCGTTCAGGTCCGACCGCCGACCGCCTCGTCGGCCTGCAAACGATGTGCGCCGATATCTCGAGCGCCATGTCATCGACCCCGGAAACCAAAGCCTTCGTGCAAGGCATCGACTGCGATCCCAAAGTGACGGCCGACGCCGCCGCCGAGCTGTTTGCCCTGCAAACAGGTTTGCAAACGTTCGACAGCACGTGCATCGGCGGCGATAAACTGGCCGCGCATACGTCGGCTGACGGGCTCTTCGGCTTCGCCCGCCGCTGCCTCGCCGACAGCGCCCTGCCAAGCAAAGACACCGACGCCCTGCGCACCAAGATCAACCAAATCGAACTCGGCCGCGATGACAAAGCTCATCGCTTCGTCGTCACCTGGAACGCCTTCCAAGACGGCAACCGGCTGGCTTACTTAGCCCTCGCAATTGCGATCGCGATCGACGCGTTGATTTTCATGTCCGGCTTATTCGGCGCCAACGCCGTGCGCTCGCCGCTGTCGGATGTGCCAAGCTACAAATCCCGCTCCGCCTCGCAACTCGAAGCGACGATCAATGCCGCACTCGGTCCTCATCCCTACGAGACTGCGTGGCTGACCCTCAACGCTTTGCGCCCGATCACCAACAGCGATGGCTTCTCCGCCGCGGCCGATCTGAGCAACATGGAGCGCTCCGCCGCTGATCGCATCCGCATGGTTCTGACCGCCGGTGCCGACATCGGCGCGGTCGAAGCGATCAGCGTCAATCCAGAGAAATACCGCGTCCGCAGCGAACTTCGCGAGTATTTATCCAGCGTCTGCGACAAGCATTTTAAAACCGACAACACGGCCAAGGATCGCGCCCGCCTCGACCAGCTCGTCAACGCCGCGCTGTCGCCGCATCCACGCGAGCACGCCGACCTTGTGTTGCACACACTCGAGCCGATCCGCGAAACGGAAGGCTTCACGTCGATGGTCACGCTCTCGGACATCGTCGATGGCTACGAGAACCGCGTTGTGCGCCGGGTCATGAACGCCGGGTCGTCCCTCAAGGCCGTCGCCCCCGATCTGAAGATCGACGATCGCTACTACATCAGCCCTAAGCTCTACGAAGTGTTGCTGACGATACGCGCAACGGCAGCCGAGTCGGCCAATTACGACTACGACCGCCGCCGCTTTGCTGGCATTCAGGACAGCCCCGCAATCGACGGCGGCGCGCTGCGCGATGCCAATCCACAGATCCAACAGGCGCCGCCCCGGCCCGCGGAACTCGCGAAACCCACGGCACAAATCTCTCACGAGAAGCGCGACGCCCATCATCAGATGATGCTCGATTATTATCATGAACTCGTCGAGGCTATCGGCTTTCAGAACCCGGCCATGGTGCCGACGATATCCGACGTCACGCGCGGAGCCGCCAGCGCGGCCAACGCCGCTTTCGAACGCCTGCGCGCGAACAATCCAGACCTGAGCCGCAAGCTGCTGGAGCGCGATGCCGAAGCCCAGTCGCGCGTTGATGAAGTGCGCCAAGGTTTGCAGGAGCTGATCAAACCTTCGGACGAATTGCGCCTTGTGGCTCTCAGCCAAGCCTCGAAAAAGATCGATGATAGCTGGTCAAGTCTGATGCTGATGCCGGGCGGCCCGTCGATGAGGATCGAAGTGGCGCCG
>JANOCZ010000071.1:0-3214 GCA_031412455.1 Hyphomicrobium sp.
GTGATCGGCGAACGCCCAAGCGAGACCCTCACGACGGCGCTGCTGATGATCTCAGCCGTGCTGTCGTGGGTCGCGTTCGTGCAAGTCGGCTTCGGACACGAGACGCACAAAATCCAAGTGCTGCGCTGGATCACGTCCGGCGAACTCGACACCTCGTGGTCGCTGCGCATCGATACGTTGACGGCCGTGATGCTTGTCGTCGTGACGACGGTGTCGAGCCTCGTGCATCTCTACTCGATCGGCTATATGCACGAGGACGATAGCCGCCAGCGCTTCTTCGCCTACCTGTCGCTGTTCACCTTCGCGATGCTGATGCTGGTGACGGCCGACAATCTGTTGCAGATGTTCTTCGGCTGGGAAGGCGTCGGCCTCGCGTCTTACCTGCTGATCGGTTTTTGGTATAAAAAGCCCGAGGCGAATGCCGCCGCGATCAAGGCCTTCGTCGTCAATCGCGTCGGCGACTTTGGCTTCGCACTCGGAATCTTCGCGCTGTTTTTCGTGTTCCGCACCGTCAGCCTCGACCCGATCTTTGCCGCTGTCCCAGGCGTCGTCGGCCAAACATTTTCATTCGCCGGCTACGACGTCGATATCCTGACGACGATCGCACTGCTGCTGTTCATGGGCGCCATGGGGAAATCCGCGCAATTTTTGCTGCACACCTGGCTTCCCGACGCGATGGAAGGCCCAACGCCCGTCTCAGCCTTGATCCACGCGGCGACGATGGTCACGGCTGGCGTGTTCATGGTCGCGCGTATGTCGCCGCTGTTCGAATTTGCGCCCGATGCGTTGGTCGTGGTGACGTTCATCGGCGCGTTGACGGCATTCTTCGCAGCCACCGTCGGCCTCGTGCAAAACGACATCAAGCGCGTCATCGCCTATTCGACGTGCTCGCAGCTGGGCTACATGTTCGTCGCCTGCGGTATCGGCGCGTACGGCGTCGCGATCTTCCACCTGTTCACGCACGCCTTTTTCAAAGCGCTGCTGTTCCTTGGCGCCGGCTCCGTCATCCACGCGATGCATCACGAGCAGGACATGCGCAACATGGGCGGCTTGCGCACAAAAATTCCGCTCACGTTCGCGGCCATGACGATTGGCACGCTGGCGCTGACCGGCGTCGGCATTCCTCATCTGGCGGGCTTCGCCGGTTTCCACTCGAAGGACGCGATCATCGAGGCCGCCTACGCCGCCCATACGCCGTCGAACTACGCGTTTTGGACGCTGGTCATCGCAGCGTTCATGACGTCGTTCTATTCCTGGCGGCTTATCTTCATGACGTTCTTTGGCAAGACACGCGCCGATCATGAAACCTTCGATCACGCCCATGAAAGCCCGCCGACGATGCTTGTGCCGTTAGCCGTGCTGGCGCTCGGCTCAATCGCAGCCGGCGTTCTCTTCACACGATATTTTATCGGCGACGGCGAAGCGGCGTTCTGGGGTGCATCGCTGTTTCGCGGCGAACAAAATCATGTCTTGCATGACATGCACCAGATCCCCGCCTGGGTTGGGTTCGCGCCGACCGTTGCAATGCTGTCGGGATTGGCGATTGCATATCTCTACTATATCGCGGTGCCGGGCCTGCCCGCCGCAACCGCACGCGCTTTCCGCCCGCTCTATCTGTTCCTGCTGAACAAATGGTACATCGATGAGCTGTACGATTTCCTGTTCGTGCGCCCAGCCTTTGCGCTTGGTCGCTTGTTTTGGAAAGGCGGCGACGGCGCGATCATCGACGGCACGATCGACGGCACGGCAGCTGGCGTTGGCCGCGTGACGGGCCGCGTGATCAGATTGCAGACGGGCTACATGTATCACTATGCCTTCGCGATGCTGATCGGCGTCGCCGCGCTGTTGACGTGGCTGATGTACGGCGCCGGCATGATGGGTCCGTTGCCGCTCGGAGGACCAGGCCGATGAACAATCTCCTGTCGGTCGTAACCTTCCTGCCGCTCGCTGGCGCTCTGTTGATCGCGTCCCTCAATCGCGAAGCGACCGGCAACGCGCGTTGGATCGCCTTGTGGACGACGCTCATCACGTTCTTCGTGTCGCTGCTGATCTGGTGGAACTTCGATAAATCGTCGTCGGCCTTTCAGTTCGTCGAGGAATATGCCTGGCTCGGCCCGATCAAATACAAAATGGGCGTCGACGGCATCTCGATGCTGTTCGTCATTCTGACGACGTTCTTGATGCCGCTGTGCATCTTGGCGAGCTGGGAGTCGATCGAGGATCGCGTCAAGGAATACATGATCGCGTTTCTCGTGCTCGAAACGTTGATGCTCGGCGTTTTCTGCGCGCTCGACATGGTGCTGTTCTATTTGTTCTTCGAAGGCGGCCTGATCCCGATGTTCCTGATCATCGGGATTTGGGGCGGCAAGCGGCGCGTCTACGCAAGCTTCAAGTTCTTCCTCTATACGCTGCTCGGCTCGGTGCTGATGCTGCTCGCCATGATGGCTATGTACTGGCATGCCGGCACGACTGACATTCCAACCCTGCTCGCGACGAAATTCCCAGCCGACATGCAGTGGTGGCTGTGGCTGGCGTTCTTCGCGTCGTTCGCGGTCAAGATGCCGTTGTGGCCGGTGCATACGTGGTTGCCTGACGCGCACGTCGAAGCCCCAACCGGCGGCTCGGTCATCCTGGCGGCAATCCTGCTCAAGATGGGTGGCTACGGTTTCTTGCGCTTCTCGCTGCCGATGTTCCCGCTCGCGTCCGAGCAACTTGCGCCGCTCGTCTTCACCCTCTCGATCATGGCGATCATTTACACCTCGCTCGTCGCGCTCGTGCAGGAAGACATCAAGAAACTGATCGCCTACTCGTCGGTCGCCCACATGGGCTTTGTGACGATGGGGATTTTTACCGCGAGCCAACAGGGCATCGACGGCGCGATCTTCCAGATGCTGTCGCACGGCATTGTCTCAGCCGCGCTGTTCTTGTGCGTCGGTGTCGTCTACGACCGCATGCACACGCGCGAGATTTCAGCCTACGGCGGCCTCGTCGAGCGCATGCCGAAGTACGCGCTGGCTTTTATGGTCTTCACGATGGCCAACGTCGGCTTGCCGGGAACGAGCGGGTTCGTCGGCGAATTCTTGACGCTATTGGCCGCGTTCAAGTCGAACACCTGGGTCGCGCTGTTGGCAACGACCGGCGTGGTTCTGTCGGCCGCCTACGCGCTCTATCTCTATCGCCGCGTGATCTTCGGCGCGCTCGAAAAGCCAAGCCT
>JANOCZ010000072.1:0-3827 GCA_031412455.1 Hyphomicrobium sp.
TGTTGAGGTTTTTCCCAACAACCAGGGCAACCCGCCTCCTCCTCGAAGATGCCAGCGTCTTTAAGTTTGCTTGCTTTCAGGTGCCTCAGCCAATGGCTCGCAGCCATTCCGTGCCTCTCGAGCTATCCCCCTATTGATCACCCAATCTGTTGGTCATTTGGGTTCGGCACATGGCAGTAAAAGTCGTGTCAGCACACAGACCAGCCAAGCGGTGACCACCATACCACATTGTAAATATTATGCAAAATGACGTCGACGGACATGGTATGTCAGTCGATGTTAGTGCCTGTCAAGATCGGTAAGTTTGGAGTACTGGCGGAGAGGGAGGGATTCGAACCCCCGGTACCCTTGCGAGTACTTCGCATTTCGAGTGCGACGCGATCGACCACTCTGCCACCTCTCCGCAAGCCAGAGCGCCCACGAGCCGCGAGGGCTAAGGACGCCGTGCGGCGAACCGCGCTTGTATCGTTGGATCATCGGGGGCGCAAGTCTGCTCATGCAAGAATGTATGGCAAAGGGTTAGCCGCATCCGGCGGGGCTCCAACTGGTCATGCGTTCACTCTGGGCCAAGTCACCGCGACGGGCTCGGTCGCCGGTCCAGACGTCTCAAAGCCCTGCGCCACAACTTGGCCGAGCCGCGCATCTGCAACGAACACGAGGCGCGTATGATCGTTGAGGATCGGCGCCGCAAGCCAGGGGAATTTAGGGTCGAGATCGGTTGCGACTCCGCTCATCATCCGCGCCCGGCCAGGGCTGTCGACACCGCGCGGCCGGCCAAGCCATCCAGCCGATTCCCAGTGATTAGCAGCGACCTGCGCACCATCACGCACCCGCGCCTCGGTTTCCGTCCGCTCGATAACGGTTGTCTCGCCCGCAGCTATTCCAGCCAGCGAAAATATGGCCGAACTTGAAATCGGCATTTCGGTCAGCATCCGCCGCGCTTCGCTGAAGCTGTGGGCTTCCTCCGACACTTTCCGCAACAGATGACCGGGTGTTGGATGCGGCATCGACCACACACGGCGCCGGTTCGCGGCCCAATCGAGATAGAACATGCCAGACGATTTTCGCATCGGCGCCTGGTTCAGCGCGGCCGAAAAGCGCCCCGGCGCCATGACTTGCAGAACGCCCGTATACCCAGGCCAGGTCAAGAGAACGAACGGCCCCGCGGGCGCTCCCGACACACGCGCCGCGACGAGATTGCGGCCGAGCCCCGGCGCCAGCCAGTCGAGCACGCGTACGAGCCGCGCTGAAGTCCGGTCGGGCGAAGGGGCGACGCGGCACGTGCAGCCCCACTCATAATTGACGGCAAAGAAATATGCGCCTGGCCGGTCGAGCACCCGGGCGACCTCGTCGATCTCGGCCAGGTGCTCGTTGTTCCAGCGAACGAGCCACGCCCGCGACACACGATCGAGCCCGACGAGAACCCGCACCGGATAGCGGCCCGACGCAATGTCGAGCAGCGCATGGGCCCGGGCCTTGTGATGCAGGAGCGTCTGCAACGGAAAGTCCCGCCCGGTCTCAATCACGGGAATGCTCGGCAGCGCTTCGCCCGAATGGAATCCGTAGACGCGGGAGCGCGCGGAGTGTGACGGTGGCGGCGAGGAGGGCATGAGCTGATCCCGATATTGACCGTACCCGTATGAACTGCCGAACGGCCGTTTTGAAGGCCGTAGCATTGAAAATAGCCGGCCCGGCAATTGGGCCGCCGATTGACAAAGCGCACCATCTCGAACATAAAACCCGCTGATCGCTCTCTCCATATCGAGAGGGCGATGTAAAGCGCTGCCCGAGGCTCCGGTTGCGAACTAAGCAACCCATTGAAAGATCACATTAAATTGTGACGCCACAGGGCGCGGCAACAGGCCAATACGGCCGAAAGGACATCCCATGTACGCTGTCATAAAGACAGGCGGCAAGCAGTACCGCGTCGCCAAAGACGATGTTTTACACATCGAGCGCGTCGCTGGCGAAGCCGGCAGCACCGTCGAATTCGCTGAAGTTTTGATGGTTGGCTCGGGCGCCGACGTGAAGCTCGGCATGCCCAACGTCGCCGGCGCGAAAGTCACAGCCGAACTCGTTGAACAATCGCGTGGCCCCAAACTGATCGCCTTCAAAAAGCGCCGCCGCAAAAATTCGCGCCGCAAGAAGGGCCACCGCCAGGATCTCTCGACGATCCGCATCACGATGATCACCGGCGCTTGAAAGAGCGAACACCAAGCAGGCGCTTGAAATAAAGCCGCCGCACGATTTGATATAAGGACGACGTACAATGGCACAAAAGAAAGCTGGCGGTTCGACGCGAAACGGCCGCGACTCGGAATCAAAACGCCTCGGTATTAAACGCTACGGCGGAGAGCACGTCATCCCCGGTAACATCCTGTGCCGCCAGCGCGGCACGCGGTGGCATCCCGGCGCCGGCGTCGGCATGGGCACCGACCACACAATCTTCGCCGTCGAAGAAGGCGCGGTCGAATTCAACTCGAAACGCAACGGCCGCATCTATATTTCGGTCCGTCCCACCAAGACCGTCGCAGCCGAATAATTGTGCGCGGATCGCGGAGTGAGAACGGGGGATGGCGCGTGCCGTCCCCTTTTTGCTTTTCAGATCCGCTCCCGCCGACCTAGAAATACCAACCGATGAAAACCGCGCGCCTAAATCTTCGGCCCCTCGACCAGAATGACGCCCAACGCATCGCGCTGTTGGGCGGCGATTGGGATGTCGCGCGCATGACGGGCCGCATTCCGTATCCCTATTCGCAAGCTGCAGCGCTCCATTGGGTGTCAGGGCTCGCTGTCGGCGAGATCGTATTCGGCATCGAACACGCGGGCGACCTGATCGGAATCTGCGGTTACTCTCCCGAAGGCGGCGGCTCGGCTGAACTCGGCTATTGGATCGGCAAGCCCTACTGGGGCCAAGGTTACGCGACCGAAGCGGCCGACGCGTTGATTGCTTATGGCTTCACCAAAGGCGGCGTCCGGCGTTTCACCTGCCGTCATTTCATCGACAATCCAGGCTCAGCCCGGGTCGCGAACAAGCTCGGCTTCCGCGCGACGGGACAAGGCTCGGGCTGGAGTGAATCGCGCCAACGCGACGAACCCACGTTTACCTACGAGCGGCGTCGCCCGTGGTCCACGGCTTTGAGGGCCCTTGCATCATGAAATTCCTCGATCAGGCAAAAATCTACATCGCATCCGGCGCAGGCGGGAACGGCTGCATCGGCTTCCGCCGTGAAAAATTTATCGAATTCGGCGGCCCCAACGGCGGCGACGGTGGCCGCGGTGGCGATGTCTGGGTCGAGTGTGTCGACAATCTCAACACCCTCATCGATTACCGCTACCAGCAGCATTTCAAGGCCAAGTCGGGCCAGGGCGGCATGGGCCAGGATCGCTGCGGCGCGAATGGCGATGATTGTGTCATCAAGGTTCCGCCCGGAACCGAGATTTTCGCCGAAGACGGTGAAACTTTGCTCGGCGACCTGACCGAAGTTGGCCAGCGGCTCTTGATCGCCAAAGGCGGCAACGGGGGCTTTGGCAATACTCATTTCAAGAGCGCCACCAATCGCGCGCCCGATCACGCCAACCCCGGTCTGCCCGGCGAAGAGTTGACGATCTGGTTGCGCTTGAAATTGATCGCCGACGCTGGCCTCGTTGGTCTGCCCAACGCCGGAAAGTCGACATTTCTCGCCGCCGTCTCGGCCGCTAAACCGAAAATCGCCGACTATCCATTCACGACGCTCCACCCGAATCTCGGCGTCGTCGCCGTCGGCGACCGCAGCTTCGTCTTGGCCGACATCCCGGGCTTGATCGAAGGCGCGCACGAAGGCGCC
>JANOCZ010000073.1:0-2782 GCA_031412455.1 Hyphomicrobium sp.
CGCTCTTTATCAGGCCGACCCCGAGCGGGCTAAAGCCGCAGCATTCAGCGTCGCCCGGTTGGTCGCAGAAGAGCTGCGCGGCTATGGCATCAATATGAACTGCGCACCGGTGCTCGACGTACCGGTTGCTGGAGCTCACGACATCATCGGCGATCGGGCGTTTGGTCATTCACCATCGCAGATCATCGACATCGCGCGCGAGGTTGCGATGGGACTCATGGCCGGCGGCGTCGTGCCGGTCATCAAACACATTCCCGGTCACGGACGCGCCACGGCGGACAGTCATTTGGATTTGCCGGTTGTTGCGACGAGCCATGCTGAGCTTGCGGCCAGTGATTTCGTACCGTTCCGGGCGTTGTCGCACATGCCAGCGGCGATGACGGCGCACGTCGTATTCTCGGCCATCGATCCCGATCAGCCAGCGAGTACGTCGCTGACAGTCACGCGCGACGTGATCCGTGGCGACATCGGATTCGGCGGGCTTTTGATGAGCGACGATCTCAGCATGAAAGCGTTGTCGGGGCCAATGCGCGCGCGGGCCGAAGCGGTCATTGCCGCGGGCTCCGACGTCGCGCTGCATTGTAACGGCGACATGGATGAGATGCGCGCGGCGGCGGAGGGCGTTCCAACGCTCAAAGACATGGCTGCCACGCGATTCGCGCGTGCTTTTGCGGTGACGCGGAAGATCAAAAGCCATGATGCGAAAGAAGCCGAAGAGATGCTGGCTGCGTTGCTCACTGAGCGCCCACTCCCGGTTGAATCAGTGTAGGCTGCAAGCGGCGCTGCAATAGATTTCAATTGCGGGCGTCGATCAGGCGACAAGGATAACGGCAAGTCTCCATGGACAGCGAGCCGCAGCACATCGACCCCGCGCACGGCCAGGCCAGTAACATGGCCAGCAATGAGGCCAGCAATGAGGCCAGCGACGTGGCCCAGTGGGTGCCACCTCAGGCCGACGATTTGCCGGCGCGTGGCGAGGCGTTCGTGGTCGATATCGAAGGCTTCGAGGGCCCGCTCGATTTGCTGCTCGCGTTGGCGCGGTTGCAGAAGGTCGATCTCGCGAAGATTTCAATTTCAGCGCTGGTCGAGCAATATCTGGCGTTCGTCACGGAAGCTCAGAAAATCAAGCTTGAGCTCGCGGCCGATTATCTCGTGATGGCGGCGTGGCTCGCCTATTTGAAATCGCGCTTGCTCCTGCCGCGCGACAAGGAAGATCCCGACACGACGAGCGCTGAGGAGCTCTCGCAGCGGCTGGCTTTCCGCTTGATGCGGCTCGACGCGATGCGCAACGCTGCAGCGCAACTGTTGACGCGCCGGCGGCTTGGACGCGACGTGTTCCCACGCGGGCTGGGAGAAGCAGTTAAATCGACGCGAGATACTACGTACACCGCAGAAATCTACGATCTGCTCAAGGCGTACGCCGATCAGCGACGGCGCACGATCCGTCATGTGCACGTCGTCAAGGCGCGCCGAGTATGGTCGATCAAAGATGCGCGGACGCGGCTTGAGAAGCTTATCGGAGCCTCGGCTGGCGATTGGACGCAGCTCGATCTGTTTCTCGCCCAGTATCTGCCGCGGAACGAGGAAGAGCGCTCAGCTCTGGCTAGTTCGTTCGGCGCGACGCTCGAGATGGCCCGCGACGGATTGCTCGAAATACGACAGGACGAGCCTTTTGCACCGATCTACATGCGTAAACGCGAGCCGGGCGCGGCCTGGGAGCGCGTCGGTTAACGGCATTAGGGTTGAGTTGCCAAGCGCGCGCCTTTAATTGGGAGCACTGAAAAGCCAATGGTTCCGCCGAGATTGACACTGGTGTCTGACAACACACGCGACCGGGATGACGACGCAGGCGATGCACTGAGTGCCGGCGGGAGCCGCGCGTCAGCTGTGCCGTCCTACGGCGATCCGGAAGCGATCGTCGATACGCTGGCCACGCGGGCACGCCGCGAAAAAGTCCGCCGGCTCGAGGCGCTGTTATTTGCCGCCACCGAGCCGCTCGATGCGAAATCCCTGGCGCGCGCGCTCGATGACGGCGACGATGTCGAAGCGATCCTCGCGCAATTGCAGCAGGAGTATCATAATCGCGGCGTGTCGCTCGTGCGGGTCGCGGGGAAGTGGCAATTCCGAACGGCGGACGACCTGGCGTATCTGCTCGAGCGTCAACACAAGGAGGAGCGCAAACTTTCACGCGCAGCCTTGGAAACGCTGTCGATCATTGCTTATCACCAGCCGGTGACCCGGGCTGAGATCGAAGAAATCCGCGGCGTCTCAACGTCGCCCGGCACGCTCGATGTGCTGATGGAGACGGCGTGGATACGTCCGCGTGGTCGCCGCCGGGCACCCGGTCGGCCGCTAACCTACGGCACGACGGAGACCTTCTTGAGCCACTTTGGCCTCGATGCGATCCGCGATCTTCCGGGTCTGGCCGATCTCAAGGCTGCAGGCTTGCTCGACAGTAATCTTCCGCCGGGTTTCAGCGTGCCGCAACCGACAGACGTTGCAGCGCTGATGCCGGACGAATTACCGTTAACTGACGACGGTGATGAAGAGTTGGCGACTCAAGACGAGCTTGCGCTTGAGGACAGCGACGAAACTGATGACGACGCCGTTGAGGCTCCCGGTGACGCCGCGCCGGACGTAACGCCCTTGCAGGATGATGAGAGCGCGGCTATTGGCGAAGAGCAGCCGGCGCCCAAAAAAGGCTAGCAAGCCGCTCGCAACAGGTGGTGCGTGTCTCTCAAGTCTTGGTTTTCATCGATCGCGAATCCGTCGCAAACGGAAA
>JANOCZ010000074.1:0-2444 GCA_031412455.1 Hyphomicrobium sp.
GCAGGGGGTCGCAGGTTCAAATCCTGTCGCTCCGACCAAATTTTCAGAAGCCCATCCGAAGCCTCAGATCACAGCTGGCTTACGCGGGCGATGGTACGTTCTGCGGTGGGGCCGCAGTCAAAGTTGCCACTGCGCAGTTGCCGTCCTTGGTCCGGGCGCGCATTTTGGCGTTGCGGCCTTTCCACGTGGTCTTCATCACCTGCTTTAAAAGCGCATCGACGATGCGTGGCTGGCCGACGGCATCGACCACCCAAATGATGTCGCCGCTTTTCCATTCTTGCGGTGTCAATTTTACCGGCGCGGCGATGTTGGCCGTCAAACGAGCGTCAACCTCGGGAGAGACGAAGGCCCACATCACCAGCCCGACCGGTGTCACGAAGCCGTTAGACTTTGATTGAGCTTCGGCGAGCGTGAACTGCGCGTTGACGACGGCTGGGACAACCAGCCATTCGAGGTCGGTCAAAGTCGCGCCCTTATAGTGCTGCGACTTGCTCAACACGCTGATGATCTCGCCGTAGGCTGCCATCATCATTTTTGATTGGAGGGCCGCCTGCTGCTGCTCCTGTTTCGACAGCTGCGGCTTGGCGGCAGCCGTGTCTGACTTATCTGCCGGTGCCGTGGTGGCGGGCGGCGTGGTGGGGGCTGGGGCGGCGGCTCGAGGCGCTTCAACTGCTTTAGCGACACTTGCATCGGCGCCGTTTGCAGTGCCGCCTGATTTCTTTGACCACAATGACATGAGCGTTGCTCCAAGTGTTAAGATTTGAGCATGTGAAGGTTCAGCGGCGGGCGGTGAGGCCCAAGGAAAATGCCGTGTTAGAATAGGTCCATTAGAGTACCGGCATCGGTTATGGTCAAGCGGACTGAAGTCCCGATGCGACGCCCACGGCGTACCGGGGATCGTCAGCGAACGGCGTTTGATGAAGCGCTTCGCCGCATGGGCCATAGGCCGGCGCTCGCTTAGTAGGTCGTGAGTATGTCCGACAAAAATTTACAGCGCACGCCTGAGACAACGCGACCATCGCGCATGGAAGCGCTGGCGACGCTGCCGGTGTTTTTAAAGCTCAACGGCCGGCGCGCAGTGTTGGCTGGAGGGTCCGATCCGGCGGCTTGGAAGGCCGAACTGTTGTGCGCGGCGGGGGCCAACGTCGAGGCGTATGCAACCGACTTCTCAGACGAGTTCGCGCGCATAGCCCAACAGCCGCCAGCCGGTTCGCTCGTTATGCATCGGCGGCCCTGGCAGCCAGGTGATCTTCTTGGTGCGGCCATCGCCATCGGCGATATCGCGGATGATGCAGAAGCCACAGCCTTCGTTGCGGCAGCAAAGCTTGCGGGTGCTCCCGTCAACGTCATCGACCGGCCGGAGTTTTGTGCCTTTCAATTCGGCGCGATCGTCAATCGGTCGCCGCTCGTCGTCGCCATCTCGACCGACGGCGCAGCTCCGGTGTTTGGACAAGCGATCCGCTCGTTCGTCGAGACGTTGCTACCGCCGGGGTTCAAGCGCTGGGCGGAAGCTGCGAAGACGTGGCGGCGCGAAGGCGATCGCCTCGGCCACGACATGAAAGCCCGGCGGCGGTTTTGGGAACGGTTCACCGAGCGGGCGATGCGCGATGCTGACCGGATGCCGACGACCGCTGATCTCGAGCAGTTGATCGTGCCGGATGAAGTGGCTCAGGCGATCGGGTTCGTGTCGCTCGTCGGCGCGGGGCCGGGCGATCCCGAACTCCTCACCTTGCGGGCCGTGCGGGCGCTGCGCAGTGCCGACGTCGTGCTCTACGATGATCTTGTTACCGCGCCGGTGCTCGAGTTCGCGCGCCGGGAATCCAAGCGTATGCTCGTTGGCAAGACGGGATATGGACCCGCTTGCAAGCAGACCGAGATCAACGCTCTGATGGTTCAGCTTGCGCGGGAGGGCCGCCGCGTCGTGCGGCTCAAGTCCGGCGATCCGATGATATTTGGGCGCGGTGGCGAAGAGATCGAGGAACTCGAAGCCGCGGGAGTACCGTTCGACGTCATCCCCGGTATCTCGGCGGCGCAGGCGGCGGCGGCCAAGCTCAAGGTCTCGCTGACCCACCGCGATAGTGCGCGGCGCGTGCAGTTTGTGACGGGACATTCGCGCGACGGGAAGTTGCCCGACAATCTCGACTGGGCGGCGTTGGCCGACAGTCAGGCGACGACCGCCGTGTACAT
Organism: Hyphomicrobium sp.; assembly: GCA_031412455.1. Classification (GTDB taxonomy): domain Bacteria; phylum Pseudomonadota; class Alphaproteobacteria; order Rhizobiales; family Hyphomicrobiaceae; genus Hyphomicrobium_B. The sequence goes on from JANOCZ010000074.1 coordinate 2,188, forward strand.
GGCCATGCGGACCCTTGCGGAGCTGAGCGCGCGGCTGATCGCCAATGGTCTTGCCGCCGATACCCCGGCATTCGCTCTGATCGACCTGACGCGCGATGGCGAAGTCATCATTCGCGATACCATCCGTGGGCTGCCGGGTGCGCTGGCGGCGCGCGGTGTCCAAGGGCCTTGCTTAGTCTTGATCGGACAGGCCCTCGCGGCGGCACTTCCTCCGGCAGATGGTCCGTCCAGGACTGTTTGATCTAAAAAATCCCTAC
>JANOCZ010000075.1:0-7279 GCA_031412455.1 Hyphomicrobium sp.
CGTCCAGGCATTCGCCGCCTCCAGCATCGTATAGGCAAACACCAGGTACAGCCCGACGTTGAAGGCCATTAGCGGCCCGACGATGTGTTTGGCTTGTGCGTATTGTCCACCCGCCGCCGCAACCGTCGAAGTCACCTCGGAGTCGATCATGGCAACGCAAGTATAAAGCAGGCCCGCAAACCAGCACGCGATCAGTGCCGCGAGCGCGCCCCCTTTGCCGACCGCAAAATTCCACCCCATGTACTCGCCGACAAGCACGATGCCCACGCCGAGCGCCCAAACGTGCCCGGGTCCCAGAACCCGAAGCAGCGAGATTTTCTCGCCATGTATGACTGTTGTCTGTGTCACCGGTGTCCCCCTTGATGCGTTGGATCGATCACAAGCGCGTCGTCGATTTCGCCTTCCTTCGAGGACGTGAGCAGGTCTTCGGAATAGGTCCGGTCGGTCTTGATCAAATCCCAAAGCATCCACAAACCGAGCAGTGCGGAGATCCCCCAGGCAATATTCTCAAGCACTTCGAAATTAAACATCTGGGCTCTCCTACTTTTTGCCGAACCGTTCGGAAATGACGTCGCGATATTCGATTTCCGAGAACCGGAACAGCAGCAAGAAATAGCCGACGACGACGACGGCCGTGATGACGAGCGAGAGCACATCGAAATTATAATCGAAACGCGCGGTGATCATGCCGGCGGCCGTCTCGGGCGTCAGCCCGAGCTTCTCCCACTGCGCCTGCTGAGCCGCACTCTGCCCAAGCCCTGCCCACGTTGTCTTGTCCGTGACCGCAAGTTCGGTTTTGCCGCTGCCCGCTAGACCAAGATATAGCGGCGCAAACAGCGTCGCCAACACAAGGGCGAGCAGAAACAAGCTGTCGAACAGCTGCCCGAATGCCGATTGCTTCGGCGGCTCATACTGATTTGTGGCCATGAGATAGCTCTCCGCTGACTTTGTTGGAATGGCTTTGCGCGGCGTCGCGATAGCGCAAATCGAGCCCGTACACTTCTGCACGGGCTTCACTGAGATGCGCGACCATGGCAACGATGGCAGCGGTGTTGAACAATAAGACCAGTGCGCCACCGACGGCGAGCAACCAAAATACTTCCGGTGATCCGGTGTGGTCGAGGACCCTCGAGAATACGAAGCCGTAGAGTCCCCAAAGCAGCGCTAGCGATGCGATGGACCAAAATCGATCGCCGCTGACCAACTTTGCAATACGCGGGTCAAGACCGTCAGACATTGCGTCCCCCTTTCATGAGCCCTCGCCGGATCCAAACCGTCGAGGCTTCTAGGTTGTATGCTTTCCAAGGACCCTTAAAAAGAGTCTCTGGGTCGCCCAGATATTTTCTAAATGAAAATAGTGGATCATGCAGAAAATTGGTACTCATTGACGCATGAGGTAATGTGGAAGTCAATAAAATTTCGCCACAAGAAAATGGCGCGCGCGGAGTTTTCCGTAGGGCCGCGCCAGCGACTAAACCCTGACGAAAACCTCACGCCTTCGCGCGGATTGCGATTGGCGATCCGCGACGCTATTGATGCTGGTTCCAAGTTCGCGAATGCACCGGGGTCGATCATGGCTGAAAAGTCGAAAGCTCGTGCCTCGAAAGCTCGCCCGGCCGATCGCGCCTTGACGACCGGATCGGGTGCTCCTGAAGTGCGGGTGCGCACACTTGAGGACGCGATTGGCGCCCAAGTCCATGATTTTCGCAAAGCGGCAGGATTGACAGTCTCCGAACTAGCCTCCGCCGCCGGCGTCTCAACAGCCATGGTCTCAAAAATCGAAAACGGGCAAATTTCAGCCTCGCTCTCGACCCTGAACCAGCTCGCGTCAGCTCTCAACATGCCCTTGACGATGCTGCTCGCGACCTACGAAGGCCGGCGCGGCTGTTCCTATGTCAAGAAAGGTCAGGGGCTGGATATTCAGCGCCGCGGAACCAAGGTCGGTCACCTCTATCAACAGCTCGGTCAATCCTTCAACGGCACTATCGCGATTGAGCCGTATCTGATTACGTTGAGCCGAGGTGCCGAGCCCTACACTCAGTTCCGCCACGAAGGCCTCGAACTGATCTACATGCTAACGGGCGAAGTATCGTATCTGCACGGCGATCGAAGTTATCACCTCGAACCGGGCGACTGCCTTTTATTCGACTCCGCCGAATTTCATGGGCCTGAAACTTTAATCACCTTGCCGATGACCTATCTGTCGATCATCGTCTACCCCAGAAAATAGCACCGTCTCGCAGCACAAAGCTGAATTCGTGCCGGTCACAACTGCGTTACTCGACAAGAAAAAAAGTTTCTCGACAGTTGACGCTGCCCATTTTTTGTGCGATTGTCATCTCCGAATCTTCAACGAGGATTGGCGTAAAAATGTGCGGGATTGTCGGTCTCTTTCTCAAAGATCAGACGCTTGAGCCAAAGCTTGGCGCGCTGACCAACGAGATGCTGGGCACGATGTGTGATCGCGGACCAGATTCCGCGGGCTTCGCCGTTTATGGTGCAGCCGTTGCGGACGAAGCAAAGATTACTGTGCAATCGCCAAACCCTGATGCCGACTTCAAGGAGTTGGCGAAATCTTTGTCGAAGGCGGTCGGCAAAACCGTTTCTCTTCGGCGCAAATCCACGCACGCCGTCCTGACGGCACCCGCGTCCATGGTCGATGCAGTCAAAGCAGCGCTCCGCACCTCGCATCCATCTGTCCGGATCATGGCGACGGGTTCCTCCATTGAAATCTACAAGGAGGTCGGCTTCCCGACCGATGTCTCCAAACGCTTCGATCTCGCCTCCATGAGCGGGACGCACGCGATCGGGCACACCCGCATGGCCACCGAGTCCGCCGTAACGACCCTTGGCTCGCATCCGTTCTCGACCGGCCCAGACCAGTGCCTCGTTCATAACGGCTCGCTGTCCAACCATAATAATTTGCGCCGCGAACTGCGCCACGACGGTATGACCTTTGAAACGGAAAACGACAGCGAAGTCGCCGCCGCTTATCTCTCGTGGCGGATGGCGCAAGGCATGGATCTTGGTCAGGCCTTGACCAAAAGCCTCGATGACCTCGACGGCTTCTTCACCTTTGTCGTCGGCACCAAGGATGGCTTCGGCGTATTGCGCGATCCGATCGCCTGCAAACCGGCGGTAATGGCCGAAACCGATCAGTATGTTGCCTTCGGCTCCGAATATCGCGCCCTGGTCAATCTCCCGGGCATTGCTAAAGCCAAAGTGTGGGAACCCGAACCAGCTACGGTGTACTTTTGGGAGCGCTGAAACAAAAAATTGGAGCCGCAACGATGCGCACGGTCGATCTGGCTATGACGCCGCTGCGTGAGTTGAACCAGGATCTCCACCGTCAAACTGCAGGCTCCAATGAAGCCGAGTGGGAAATCATTAATCCCAAGGGCCATCACTCAATCGCCGTCGGCGTCGATGCGCCGATCAGCATCGCGATCCGCGGCAGTGTTGGCTATTACTGCGCCGGCATGAACAAGCACGCCGCGATTACGGTGCATGGCTCAGCTGGCCCGGGCGTCGCCGAAAACATGATGTCGGGCGTCGTGCGCATCACCGGTGATGCCAGCCAATACGCAGGCGCCACCGGCCGCGGCGGCCTGCTCGTCATCGAAGGCAATGCCGCGTCCCGCTGCGGTGTCTCGATGAAGGGCATCGACATCGTCGTCAAAGGCAACATCGGACACATGTCGGCCTTCATGGCGCAGAGCGGCAGCCTCGTCGTGTTAGGCGATGCCGGTGATGCCCTTGGCGATTCGATCTACGAAGCCCGGTTGTTCGTTCGCGGCAGCGTCAAAAGCCTCGGCGCCGATTGCATAGAAAAAGAAATGCGCGAAGAGCATCACTTAGCTCTCGGCCAATTGCTGATGAAAGCCGGCTTGGATGGCGTCAGCACCGCGAGCTTCAAACGCTACGGCTCAGCTAGAAAGCTCTACAACTTCAACATCGACAACGCGGACGCTTATTGATGTCGTATCAAAACCCGCCGACGACGCCGCGCAAATCGGCGACCTTCGATGACTATACGCTGTCGGAGATCCGGCGCGCCGCGCAGACGGGCATCTATGATATTCGCGGCGGTGGCGCCAAGCGTCGCGTTCCCCACTTCGATGATCTGCTGTTTCTCGGCGCGTCCATCTCCCGCTATCCGCTCGAAGGCTACCGCGAGAAATGCTCAACCGCGGTGACCCTCGGAACGCGTTTTGCGAAAAAGCCGATCGAGCTCAAAATTCCAATCACGATTGCGGGCATGAGTTTTGGCGCGTTGTCGGCGCACGCCAAAGAAGCGTTGGGCCGCGGCGCGACGATTGCTGGAACATCGACAACGACGGGCGACGGCGGCATGACGCCCGAAGAGCGCGGCCAATCTAAAACGCTCGTTTATCAATATTTGCCGTCGCGCTACGGCATGAACCCCGATGACCTTCGCAAGGCCGATGCGATCGAAGTTGTGGTCGGCCAGGGTGCCAAGCCCGGTGGCGGCGGCATGCTGCTTGGCCAAAAGATTTCCGATCGCGTCGCTGAAATGCGCAATCTGCCCAAGGGCATCGATCAGCGGTCCGCCTGCCGTCATCCAGATTGGACCGGCCCCGACGACCTCGAGATAAAGATCAACGAATTGCGCGAAATTACCGACTGGGAGAAACCGATCTACATCAAGATCGGCGGCACGCGCCCGTACTATGATGTAGCCCTCGCGGTCAAAGCCGGAGCCGATGTCGTTGTCCTCGACGGCATGCAAGGCGGCACGGCCGCAACCCAAGAAGTGTTCATCGAGAACGTCGGTCTGCCGACGCTCGCGTGCATTCGCCCAGCCGTCCAAGCGCTGCAAGACCTCAACATGCACCGCAAGGTGCAATTGATCGTCTCGGGCGGTATTCGCAACGGCGCCGATGTCGCCAAAGCTTTGGCCCTTGGCGCCGATGCTGTCGCGATCGGCATCGCCGCCCTCGTCGCGCTGGGCGACAACGACCCAGCCCTCGAGTCCGAATACCAAGCGTTGGGCACGACTGCTGGCGCCTACGACGATTGGCACGAAGGCCGCGATCCAGCCGGCATCACGACGCAAGACCCAGCGTTGATGGCCCGTTTCGATCCCGTAAAAGGCGGCCGCCGCCTCGCCAATTATTTGAAGGTCATGGCGCTCGAGGTGCAAACCATCGCCCGCGCGTGCGGCCACAATCACATTCACAACCTCGAGCCGGAAGATCTCGTCGCTCTGACCATCGAAGCGGCGGCGATGGCGCGTGTCCCACTCGCCGGCACGACGTGGATTCCAGGCTCGGGCAACGGCGGCATCTGACAAAAACAAAGCGATCAAAAAAATAAGGGAGCCCACATGGCACAAGATCTGGCATCCTACGCAAAGGAACGCGGCGTCAGGTATTTCCTGATCTCCTATACGGATCTTTTCGGTAGCCAACGCGCCAAGCTGGTCCCCGCCCAAGCGATCGCCGACATGCAAAAAGACGGCGCGGGCTTCGCAGGCTTCGCGACTTGGCTCGACCTGACGCCAGCTCATCCCGATCTCTTCGCAATGCCTGATCCGTCATCCGTCGTGCAACTGCCATGGAAAAAAGAGGTCGCCTGGGTCGCAGCCGACTTGATGATGGAAGAAAAGCTCGTGGCGCAAGCCCCGCGCGTCGTCTTGAAAAACATCATCGCCGAGGCCGCCAAAGAGGGCCTTCACGTCAAGACCGGCGTCGAGTGCGAATTCTTTCTGACCAAGCCGTGCGGCTCGATGATTTCCGACGACGCCGACACCGCAACGAAGTCCTGCTACGACCAGCAAGCCTTGATGCGCCGCTATGATGTGATCTCGGAAATCTGCGACCACATGCTGGAACTCGGCTGGGGTCCCTATCAGAACGACCACGAAGACGCCAACGGCCAATGGGAGATGAACTGGAACTTCGACAACAGCTTGATCACGGCCGATCGTCACGCGTTCTTTAAATTTATGACCAAGGCCATCGCCGAAAAACACGGCTACCGCGCAACCTTCATGCCGAAACCGTTTCTTGGTCTGACCGGCACCGGCTGCCACGCCCACATTTCCGTTTGGGACGAGGCCGGCAAAACGAATATGTTTTACGACCCGACCGAGGAGATGGGCCTCTCTCAGCAAGGCTACCACTTCCTGGGCGGCATCATGCGTCACGCCGAGGCGCTGTCGGCGATCACCAACCCGACTGTCAATTCCTACAAGCGCATTAACGCACCGCGCACGGTGTCCGGCGCGACGTGGGCACCCAATACCGTGACCTGGACCGGCAACAACCGGACCCACATGGTGCGCGTCCCCGGCAAGGGCCGCTTCGAGCTGCGGCTGCCGGACGGTGCAGCCAATCCATACCTGCTGCAAGCCGTGATCATCGCTGCTGGCTTAAGCGGAGTTCGCAAGAAGGCCGATCCCGGCAAGCGTCTCGATATCGATATGTATCAGCTCGGCCATACCGTAAAAGACGCGCCGAAGCTTCCGCTCAATCTGCTCGATGCGCTGCGCAACTTCGACCGCGATGCTGATTTGAAACAGATGCTGGGCACCGACTTCTGTGACTCCTACATCAAGCTCAAGACCACCGAATGGAACGCTTACTCAGCGCACCTGACGCAATGGGAGCGCGACAACACGCTGGACATCTGACGGGCGCATCGACGCCCGCGCTCATATCGACCTCTAACATTTAGTCCTTCATAGGATGCGCATCGCGCCTGTTGACGCTGGCGCTTGCGCCGTCGAATGCCGCGTGGCTCGCAATCGAATCTGGCAATTTGCCGGCATGCGCGACATCAAGCGAATTCTCATTATCGAAGACGATCCGCACTTGTTGCCGGTCCTGCGCGAACTCCTCGAGGCAGAACGCTACCTCGTCCACGAAGCGCGCGATGGGCAAGAAGTCAGCCACGCGATGGCCGAGAACCAGTTTGACTTAATCACGCTCGACCTCGGCTTGCCCGGCGTGTCCGGCGTCGAACTCGCGCGCGAAATTTGCCTGTCGTCTGACACACCCCTGATCGTCGTCAGCGCCCGCAGCGAGATATACGATCGCATTATCGCGCTCGAACTGGGTGCCGATGACTATATCACTAAGCCGTTCGATGGCCGCGAATTCGTGGCGCGGGTCCGCGCTGTGCTGCGCCGAAGTGCACCGGCATTACACCGCCGTGCGGCGGACAAAGCAGCTCAGGCCGCACTGATCGCCTTCCACGATTTCCTCTTGGATACGCAAACCCGCAAGCTGAAAAACGCCGATGGCGCGACGACCGC
>JANOCZ010000076.1:0-14471 GCA_031412455.1 Hyphomicrobium sp.
GTCTTGATCACCTCGAGGTTGTGCTCGATGACGATCACCGAGTTCCCGGTCTCCACCAGTTCGTGCAGCACCTCCAGCAGCTTGGCGATGTCGTGGAAGTGCAAGCCCGTCGTCGGCTCGTCCAGCATGTAGAGCGTGCGCCCGGTTGCGCGCCGCGACAATTCTTTCGACAGTTTGATGCGCTGCGCCTCGCCGCCCGACAGCGTCGTCGCCTGCTGGCCGATGTGAATGTAGCCGAGCCCGACGCGCGCCAGCGTCTCGAGTTTGTCGCGGATCGACGGCACGGCCTTGAAGAAGTCGGCGCCTTCCTCGACCGTCATGTCGAGCACGTCGGCGATCGATTTGTCCTTGAACAAAACCTGCAGCGTCTCGCGATTGTAGCGCTTGCCCTTGCACTCCTCGCAGGTCACGTAGACGTCGGGGAGGAAGTGCATTTCGATTTTGATGACGCCGTCGCCCTGGCACTTTTCGCAGCGCCCGCCTTTGACGTTGAACGAAAAGCGGCCCGGCTCGTAGCCGCGCGTTTTGGATTCAGGCAGCCCCGCGTACCACTCGCGCATCGGCGTGAACGCGCCGGTGTAGGTCGCCGGGTTCGATCGTGGCGTGCGCCCGATTGGCGATTGATCGATGTCGATGATCTTGTCGAAGTTCTCGATGCCCTCGATGCGGTCATGCTCGCCGGGATGATCCTTGGCGTTGTTCAGTTTGCGGGCGACGGCTTTGTAGAGCGTGTCGATCAGCAGCGAGGATTTGCCGCCGCCCGAGACGCCGGTGATGCAGGTGAAGAGCCCGACCGGGATCGACGCCGAGACGTTTTGCAAATTGTTCGAGCGCGCGCCGATGACGCTGAGCGCTTTGCCTTTTTCGGCGATGCGGCGTTTCCTCGGCACGGACACTTGGCGGCGGCCTGAGAGATAATCGCCGGTGAGGCTGGCGGGCGTATCCATGATGTCTTGTGGCGAGCCTTGCGCGATAATCTCGCCGCCGTGAATGCCGGCACCCGGTCCGATGTCGACAACGTAGTCGGCGGTCATGATCGCGTCTTCGTCATGCTCGACGACGATGACCGTATTGCCGATGTCGCGCAGGTGGCGCAGCGTCTCGAGCAGCCGCGCGTTGTCGCGTTGATGCAAGCCGATCGAGGGTTCATCGAGGACGTAGAGCACGCCAGTCAACCCAGAGCCGATTTGCGACGCGAGGCGAATGCGCTGGGACTCGCCGCCCGACAGCGTCGCCGACGCGCGCGACAACGTCAGGTATTCGAGGCCGACGTCGTTCAGAAATTTCAAGCGATCGCGGATCTCTTTCAAGATGCGCGTGGCGATTTCGCTTTGCTGTTTGGTGAACGTCTCCGGCACGTCGCGAAACCAGATGTTGGCGGCCTTGATCGACAATTCGCCGACTTCGCCAATGTGCTTAGCCCCAACTTTGACCGACAACGCCTGCGGTTTCAAACGGTAGCCGCCGCACGCCTCGCACGGATGCGCGGCTTGGTAGCGTGATAATTCCTCGCGCACCCAATCGCTGTCGGTCTCCTTGAAGCGCCGCGCGATGTTGCCGATCACGCCCTCGAAGGTTTTCTCCGTCGTGTAATTGCGCGACCCGTCCCAATAGGTGAACACGATCTCGTCGTCGCCCGAGCCGAACAGGATCGCGAGCTGGACGTGCTTGGGCAATTTCTCCCACGGCGTCTTCGTCGATACTTTGTAAAATTTGGCGAGGCTCTCCAGCGTCTGTTCGTAATACGGAGACGACACGCCGGTCTTGGCCCACGGATAGACCGCGCCCTTCTCGAGGCTGAGAGAGCCGTCGGGGATGACGAGCTCGGGCTCGAACCGCAATTCGGAGCCGAGGCCATCGCACGTCGGGCAGGCACCGGCCGGCGCGTTGAACGAGAACAACCGCGGTTCGATTTCATCGATCGTGAAGCCGGACACCGGACACGCAAACCGCGCCGAGAACGTGATGCGCTCGTGCGTTTCGTTTTTAGATTTGTTAGCGCCTTCTGTTTCGGTTTTGGAAAGAGGCTTATCGACGTATTCGGTAATCGCAAGGCCATCCGACAACTTGAGCGCCTGCTCGAAACTGTCCGCCAGCCGCGTGCCCAGATCTTTCTTGACGACGATGCGATCGACGACGACGTCAATGTCGTGCTTGAATTTCTTGTCGAGCTTCGGCGCATCGTCCATCTCGTAGACTTCGCCGTTGATCTTGATGCGCTGGTAGCCCTTCTTCTGCCACTCGGCGATTTCCCGGCGGAACTCACCCTTGCGTCCGCGCACGACCGGCGCCAGCAGTAAGAGCCGCGTACCCTCAGGCAGCGTCAACACGCGATCGACCATTTGCGATACGGTCTGGCTCTCGATCGGCAGCCCGGTCGCCGGCGAATAGGGGACGCCGACGCGCGCGAACAGCAAGCGCAGATAGTCATAGATCTCCGTCACCGTGCCGACGGTCGAGCGCGGGTTCTTGCTCGTTGTTTTCTGCTCGATCGAAATCGCCGGCGACAAACCATCGATGTGATCGACGTCGGGCTTCTGCATCATCTCGAGGAACTGCCGCGCGTAAGCTGACAAGCTTTCGACGTAACGGCGCTGGCCCTCGGCGTAGATCGTATCGAACGCGAGCGAGGATTTGCCCGACCCCGACAATCCCGTAAACACGACGAGCGCGTCGCGCGGACTTTCAAGATCGACGTTTTTGAGATTGTGCTCGCGCGCCCCCCGCACGTGAATAGTTTTCATCAACTCGGAACCGGGGCGTGCGGACGTTTTGGCGGCGGGTTTTTTCATGGGGAGGATGTAGCGGAGCCTTAGCCACGCGGCAATGCGGCTTTGCTAACGACCTCGCGGGAAGCTAGCTGCTACGGCCCATCGTGGGGTTTATTCTACTTACTTTCGCGCTTGTCGAGCCAGCGCTGGAGTGACGCCTGCGTTTCACGCGAAGGCCGCCCAGCGATCAAACTCTCGACGCTGATGTCTTCTTCAATGTTCGGCCAGGCGATACCGTCCCCGCTTCCAATCAGCCGCCAGTGGCTCAGTTCGTCAGCCGTCGCGTGCTGCAGGCGCGGATACCATGCCAGCGGGATGGCGGCCTTGTTGCCGCTGATGCCGCGATTGCTTGAAGTCTTGAAAACGATCAGCCCAGGTTGCGTGATCGAGATCTCACAAACCTAGTCATTCACCCAAACTCCGGATACCACCTCTGCAGCCCGCGGTCGCGGTAGGCGACGAGATTTGGCAGCGTCTCCGCGTGGTCGCGGATCGGCGTTTGGAAATGGCCGCACATGGCACTGGCGATCATCGACCAGACAGAGGCGTCGGCGCCGCACGGCTCGGACCCTATCAAAAACGGCTTGCTGCCAAGGAACGCCGACAGAGCGTCGAGGTCGCGCTTGGCTAACTGTTCGATCTCCGCGCGACTGTGCCGGCCAAGGCCCTGGCCCTTGAGATTGCGCGTCACGGATCGGTTGACCATGGCGATGATGAACGGCCGCAGCGGCGCCGGGGCGTCGTTAAAGAATATCTTCGGCCCTTTCTCGAAGTTGGCTTTATCGACCCAGCGGGCGTGCACGATCGCCCAGTAGAGCCGCTCCTCGCCCAACGTTTCAAACGCGAGCGCGACGGCCTTTTGCTCGGGCGACAGACCCTCATCAAAGCGTGCTCCGTGTGTGCCTTCGAGGTACATGCGGATGAAAGTCGTATCGCCGAGCAGCTGTCCGTTCTCTTCGATGTAGGGAATTTTGCCCTTCGGTGCCTTTCTGAAATCGGCCTTGGCCATCCGGTAAGGCACGCCCGCCATCTTGAATAGGATTTCGGCCTTGGTGACGAACGGGCTTGCGTCAGGAAGGCCGAAGTGAGGGCCTGAGCCGTAAAGCGTGATCATCGGCGAACTCCTCCAGCGAAGTTAGAACACTTCGTGCTTGGAAGAGCAGCATAAAACGAGAATGAGGGTCACATCCAGGCCAGTTTGTCAGAAGCCCGACGTGCACCTGAACGCCTGCTGAACCCGTCGATCAAACTCCATTCAGCCGCGACCGGCTAGGAGGCGGCTATAGTTTAGCCGCCACATCCCCGTTATAGTAGGCCACCAAATCTATGAGCATCGCGACCGCATCTTTCGGAGAGACCTTCCAAATGCAACGTAAATCCCTGTCTGCCTACACCGAGCCAGCAACGGCCGCCGCAAGCCACACGATGCGGATGCTTCAGTTCGCAGTTCTTGCTGTATCGGTTGCAGCGGCGATCCCGACTGCCAGAAACCTCTATTACTCCTGGAAGAACGACGTGCCGTTCAGCGACGTTTCGCATCGCTTGGCGCAATACGAGCTGTGGATGAAGAATCTTGAATGCAAGATTGATTACCGCACGCTGTCGTCGGCTTCGGGTACGAAAATCGACGTCGGCACCTGCAAAGAGTCGGGCGACATCGCGATCAAGGTGTCATCGAACGGCCAGACGAACTACGAATGGATTGCCTTCGATCAGTTGCCAAAGCCGGCAACCAAGTCTGCAAGCCTGATGAGCCTCATTATTTCTGAGGCGCTTGCGGCTGAAACATCGGCACCTCAGAATGACGCGGAAACCGGCGAGCCACAAACGCGCGTTGCTCAAGGCACCGAAGTCGTTTGCCAAGCAAAGGTGAAGGATCAAATCGTGCGCATCGTGAAAGATGGCGCGAAATGTTTCCGCGAAACCGTCTCGCCGTTCAAAGGCACGGTTGAAAAGCGCGAAGAAGTGCCGTGCGATACACAGTGCAAGTCCGGTTGAGCAGAGCTGCTTGAAACCGCGATAACGTCGGCACATCTCGATCCACTCCGGATACGCCGGAGTGGATTTTTTTAGCTCATCGACGCTGTAAACAGCGCGCGTAATAACCTTATGAGCAGCCAAGCAAGCGTCAGAAAATGTGATGGCGGTTCCGCTTGACGCTGCCAACAATGAGGAACACACTTAAGCACGTGATGGCGTTACAAAAGTTTCTCTAGTACGTGATGGGTCCCGGTCAATCGGCCGCTAAACCTCCAACTTGAGAAACGATCACAGCCTGGTCGCGCGAATGAACGCGATGACCCGTTGGGAATGCAGCGCCGATCGCGAGTTGAAACAGCAGCGCTGTATGGCGCGAGGAGTAGGCATGACTCCACCTGGTAGGGTATCTAGGCCTCGGCAGGTCGCGAGGTCAACGATTTGACGGGCAATGTCGGAAGTCTTTTTTACGAGACGGTGGCAGCGCTCACGATAATCGCTTCAACCACAATTTGGATATTTCACACGAGGGCGGCAGCCGTAAAGGTGAGCCAGAGCCTCGATCAAAAGGCCCGGTTATAATCTGGGCACTCCATCAACGGAAACGAGCCCCGTAGGCCTCCTCTGCCAATGCGCAAGGAACGCCTCGGGGTTTTCGTTTGTCGGCGGTCAGAGGTTTCACTGGCTGGCGATGCAGACGAGGGAGTAGCTGTCGTCGCTTATGATCGCGTCGCCTCATTAAAATCGGCGACGCTGCAGCGAGGGGCTGGCGACTACTTAATCCGCGTGCCTTGTCACGGCGACAAACGTGTCGTCCTTCTGACAGCGGCGCTCGTGCATCAGGAAGTCATAGTAGCCGCAGCGGCCGGGGCCTGGATAATCGCGGCAGGCAGCGGGGCGCGCGTGATAGATCGTGCAGCGCCGCTCTTTCGTGTCGAAGAACTGGCAGATCCGCCCGAAATGTTTGTCGCCCTTGCGGCGCATCAGGTACTTGTGGCCGTGGCCCTCGCGCGTAAATCGCGTCTGCGCTGTTTTCGGCGACAGTTTGAAGTGCTTTGCCAGACGATCGACGTCGCGCTTGTTCAGCGCAATGACCGGATAGGAGCAGCAGTACCCTGGGCAGTTCAAACAGTTGTACTGGGCCATCGCGTCTTAAACTTTCAGAATCTCAAACGATCTCTCGCCTTAGCCGATGCCCGATGCCAGTCAAGCGTGACGAGCCCAAATCCGATCAAGCTTGGGCACGGTTGCGACGCGCAACATAACTAAGGGCTTGATCTTCGCTGGCTTGAGCCCTACATAGAACAAACAAAGAACAGGAACGGTCGTGACTTCGCCGTGGACAAGCCGTCTTAAAGCGCAAGTCGGCATCCATCACGGCGCGGTACGGTCTAAGGTCAGCCACAAGAATCGCGCTGGTCGTCAGAATTGCCTGCCACCCGAAACAGGCCCGACAGCGGCAATAGGGCGGTGTTATAGATGCGTCGCACATGCAAGTCGAGCCGAGTTGGCTGCCTTGCGTCGCGGTATTGATTGAGGAGAGTGAGAATGGCTGGTTCCGTCAACAAGGTGATTTTGGTCGGCAACGTGGGCAAGGATCCCGAAATCCGCCGCACGCAGGATGGCCGCCCGATCGCCAACCTGAGTATCGCGACGAGCGAGTCCTGGCGCGATAAGGCGACTGGCGAAAAGAAAGAGAAGACCGAGTGGCATCGCGTCGTCATCTTCAGCGAGCCGCTGTGCAAGGTCGTCGAGCAGTACGTCAAGAAGGGCGCCAAGCTCTACATTGAAGGCGCGCTCCAGACGCGCAAGTGGACCGACCAGTCGGGCGTCGAGAAATATTCGACCGAGGTCGTGCTGCAGGGCTTCAACGGCTCGCTGACGATGCTCGATGGCGCTGGCGGCAATCGCGGTGCGTCAGGCGGCATGGGCATGCAGGAATCTGGCGGCGACTATGACAGCGGCGGCGGCTTCGGTTCGGGCTCAGGCGCAGGCGGCGGCGGGTCTAGCTCCGGTGGCTACAGCGAGCCAGCCAAACGCGCGACCAAGACCGGCGGCGGATCGGCCGCGTCCAAAGGTGGCTTCGACAAGGCCCTCGATGACGAGATTCCGTTTTAAATTTCGGCTGACCAAATCAGCCAATGAGCGCCCAACGAAAAACGCGACGCCTAACTAAAGCGTCGCGTTTATCAATTCCATCTCAGTTGCCGCGCGTCTGCGCTACTTCGCTGTCGCCAAGAATTTGACGATTTGCCCGCGCAGAGCGGCGTCCGAAATACCCGTGTAAGGCTTCATGTTGTTGCCGGGCACGACGCTGTCGGGATTGGCGATGAACGCATCGAGATTTTTTTCATCCCACGTCACGCCGGAATTTTTCAGCGACTGCGAATAATTGAAACCTTCCGACGCGCCAGCTTTGCGTCCAACAATTTTCGCCAAGCTCGGCCCGAGACGGTTGTCGCCCTCCTTGACGGAGTGGCACGTGCGGCACGCGTTGTTGTAGGCCATCTCGCCCGCGTCGCCGCCAGCGGTTCCCCCGCCGGGCTGCGGACTGTCTGCGGATGGACTGGCTGCCGGAGCAGGACTGGCTGCCGGCGGATTTGTTGCAGCCGGCGGAGTGGTAGGTGCCGGCGCGGTTTGCGCGGAAACCGGCGACGCGAGCACACTCGCGGCAGTCGCCAAAAGCCCTAAAGCGAACAGAGAATGCCGGGTCATCCGCAAAGCCCTTTCAATGATATAATGCGCTAGCTGAGCAACCTCTAAACTGCGCTTTTGTTCCGCCCCGCCTGGGAACAACGCCTCGCGCGCTGGGCCCGTCGATGACCTTTCTCACGACGGCCCGCGCGACCTGAAGGCGGCATTGCCAGCGCCTCAAACCGCTGCCCTCTCCATTGACCAAAAGGGCTGCATAAACGCATGAAAATGCGTGCTTTAATATCGCTTGAAAACGCCGTGTCACAGCGCCGCGCAGCTTCCTGAAAGCCCAAATTGATGTAGTATGCGGAAGGAACTTTTCGCGTCTGACGCTTGGCATTTCTTGGCCGCGCGCCGGACGCTTGTTTTTATGAAAGACGCACACCTTGGCCGATCGCAGCGACGACGATAAACCAACCGGCCGCGAGCCGGGCGATACCCGCCCCATCGCGATCACCGAGGAGATGAAGCGCTCGTATCTCGACTACGCGATGAGCGTGATCATCTCGCGTGCGCTGCCCGACGTGCGCGATGGCTTGAAGCCCGTGCATCGCCGCATCCTGTTCGCGATGAGCGAACTCGGCCTCGACTTCAACAAAAAGTACGTCAAGTCGGCGCGCATCGTCGGCGAAGTGATGGGTAAATATCACCCGCACGGCAATCTCGCGATCTACGACGCGCTGGTCCGCATGGCGCAGGATTTTTCCCTGCGCGTTCCTCTCGTCGATGGCCAAGGCAACTTCGGCTCAATCGACGGCGACCCGCCCGCCGCCGAACGCTACACGGAATCACGGCTGGCCAAGATCGCCGGGTTCCTGCTTGATGACCTCGGCAACGAGACCGTCGAATTCAAGGACAACTACGACGGGCAGTTGCAGGAGCCGACCGTACTGCCGGCGAAATTTCCGAACCTGCTCGTCAACGGCGCGGGCGGCATCGCCGTCGGCATGGCAACAAACATTCCTCCTCACAACCTGGGCGAAATCATCGACGCCTGTTTGGCCGAACTCGAAAATCCCGAAATCACGATGGATGAACTTTGCCAGATCGTGCAGGGCCCAGACTTCCCGACCGGCGCGATCATCCTCGGCCGCGGCGGTATTCTGTCGGCGTACCACAAGGCACGCGGCTCGATCATCATGCGGGCGCGGGTTGTCACTGAGAATATTCGCAAGGATCGCGAAGCGCTGATCGTCACCGAAATTCCCTATCAGGTAAACAAAAAGGTTTTGATCGAAAAGATCGCCGACCTCGTGCGCGAAAAGAAGATCGAGGGCATCGCTGATCTGTGGGATGAGAGCAACCGCGAAGGCATCCGCGTCGTCATCGAACTGAAGCGCGACGCCGTCTCCGATGTCGTCTTGAACAATCTCTACAAGTATTCCGACCTGCAGACGACGTTCGGCGCCAACATGCTGGCGATCAACGGCGGCCGCCCCGAAAGCCTGACGCTGCGCGACATGGTTTCAGCCTTCACCGCGTTCCGCCAGGATGTGGTGACGCGGCGCATCAAGCATCTGTTGGGCAAGGCGCGCGATCGCGCCCACGTCCTCGTCGGCTTGGCGATTGCCGTCGCCAACATCGATGAAGTCATCAAGCTGATCCGCACGTCAGCCTCGCCCGCCGATGCCAAAGAGCAGTTGATGGGTCGCGATTGGCCAGCCAAAGATATGGCGCCGCTGATCGAACTGATCGCCGATCCGCGTCATAAGCTATCGGCGAGCGACACCTATCGATTGTCGGAGGAACAGGCCAAAGCCATCCTCGAACTGCGCTTGGCAAGGTTGACGGCCCTCGGTCGTGACGAAATCGCCGACGAGTTGAACAAGATCGCCGTCGAAATCAAAGAGCATTTGGAGATCTTGGCGTCACGCGCTCGCGTCGTCGAAATCGTCAAGGGCGAACTGTCTTCGATCCGCGCCGAATTCGCGACGCCGCGCAAAACCGAAATCATCGAGATGGAGGGCGAGGTCGAGGACGAAGACCTGATCCAGCGCGAGGATTGCGTCGTCACGGTTTCGCACAAGGGCTACATCAAGCGCGTCCCGCTCGCGACCTACCGCGCGCAACGGCGCGGCGGCAAAGGCCGATCCGGCATGTCGACGCGCGATGCCGACTTCGTCTCGCAGCTGTTCGTCACCTCGACGCATACGCCGGTGCTGTTCTTCTCGTCGCTCGGCATGGTCTATCGCATGAAGGTATGGCGCTTGCCGTCGGCCTCACCGCAGTCGCCGGGCAAAGCGCTCGTCAATTTGCTGCCGCTCGATGAAGGCGAGGTCATCACCTCGATCCTGCCGCTACCCGAAGACGCCGCGACCTATGGCGCACTCGAATTGATGTTCGCGACGCGCTCCGGCAACATCCGCCGCAACTCGTTGCTCGATTTCGAGAGCATCAATCGCAACGGCAAGAAGGCGATGAAGCTAGACGAGGGCGACCGCATTGTGCAGGTCGCGATCGCCCGGCCTGACCAGGATGTGCAGCTGACGACGGCCGAAGGCCAGTGCGTGCGCTTCCTGATCGGCGAAGAAGTGCGTCTGTTCAAGGGCCGCGATTCAGACGGCGTCCGCGGCGTCAGATTGAGCGAGGGTGACGAGGTCATCTCGATGGCAATCCTCGACCACGTCGACGCGACCGCCGATGAACGCGCCGCGTACGTGCGCCAAGCGTCTGCGTTGCGCCGCTCGGAGGAAGCCGAGGAGGCTGAAGTCGTCGACGTCGCGAGCGTCACTGATGCCGATGAGACAGCCTCAACTGAGGTCGAATTGAGCCCCGAACGGTTTGCGCAAATGCAAGCCAAGGAGCAGTTCGTGCTGACGATCTCGGTCAAGGGTTATGGCAAACGCTCGTCGTCGTATGAATATCGAACCTCGGGCCGCGGCGGCAAAGGCATCGGCGCGATGATCGTCAACGAGCGCAACGGCCGTTTGATTGCCTCGTTCCCGATCGCCGAAAACGATCAGATCATGCTAGTCACCGACGGCGGCCAACTGATCCGCTGCCCGGTCCACGATATCCGCATCGCCGGACGCAATACCCAAGGCGTGCGCATCTTTAAAACCGACGGCACCGAAAAGGTCGTCTCCGTCGAGAGTGTCTCGGAGGATCCCGATGCACCCGAGAACGGTAATGGCAACGGCAACGGCGAAGCGTCGGCATCTGAAGCCGCCGGTGGCGGGAGTGACGCATGACCCGCATCGGTTTTTACTCGGGCTCGTTCGATCCCGTGACGCTTGGCCATACCGACGTGATCCGCCGCGCAAGCCGCCTCGTCGACAAACTGGTCATCGGCATCGGCGTCAATCCGGGCAAGGCGCCGATGTTTTCGGAAGTCGATCGTATCGCGATGCTCGACGGCGAAGTCCGCGCGATTGCCGACGCAGCAGCTGCAAAAATTTCGATCGTCACGTTCACCGGGCTCGCCGTCGATGCCGCGCGCCAGCACAAGGCGAGCGTTATTATCCGCGGCCTGCGCGATGGCACCGACTTTGATTACGAAATGCAGATGGCCGGCATGAACGGCGAGATGGCCCCCGAGATGCAAACGATTTACGTGTCGGCATCGCCAGCCGTCCGCCATATCGCAGCCAACCTCGTGCGCGCCGTTGTCAGCATGGGCGGAGACGCCTCGCCGTTTGTTTCGAAAGACGTGTTGCGGCAGCTCAAGGCGAAAGCCTCAAAACCGAAACTTTAGATTTTGCATAGCAAAGCAAAACTCATCAATCTTCTGCGCACCGTGCCCGCTGGATCGGTCGCAACGATCGATCGCGTGGCGGCCGCAGCCGGCGTCATTCCAATGCACGTGACGACGATTTTGAACGGCTTGACGGCCGACGAGCGTGAACGCTGTCCGTGGCACCGGCTCGTCGCCAAAGGCGGCGCGATTGGCCGTGGCCCGAACCGCGATCAGCAATTCGCCCGGTTGATCCGCGAAGGCGTGTGCGTATCGCCAGCCGGCATCGTGCAAGATATGGCCCGCGTCGCCGTCACGAGTTTTGAGCGCGGCGCGGCAATCGTGACCGCTCAAACAAGCCCGCCCGCGCAAAACGCCGTTCGCGGACGATCGCGCGGCATGAAAGACCGCCCCGCCTGAGCGCGCCGGCCGATAGGCGCTGCAAATCGGGGCTTCCGCCTGCGCCTCATGGTCTCAAGTGGCGGCGCGCAGACTTGCGACGGAGCCGTCAAATCGCCATAAGCTCGGCAACACTGCCAGCCTGACCGGTGCAACAACGCCGGATAATCACGCGGGACAAATTACAAGGTGAGGACAACCATGCTTCGTGTCTCTAATCGCTTCTGGCACCTCGCGGTGATGGCGGCAGCAGCCGGCCTCGTCTCGGTCAATACAGCGCGCTCAGCCGACGCCCCCAAAGGCGACAAACTCGTAATCGAACTGAAAACCGGCAAGGTCGTCGTCAAACTCCGTCCCGATCTCGCGCCCAAGCACGTCGAGCGTTACAAAACGCTGGCGAGCCAAGGGTTCTACGACGGCGTCAAATGGCATCGCGTGATGGAAGGCTTCATGGCGCAGACCGGCGACCCGACCGGCACCGGCATGGGCGGCTCGAAGATGGCGGACCTTAAGGCCGAGTTTAATAAGGAGCCGTTCAAGCGCGGCACGCTTGGAGCCGCGCGCACGCAAGATCCCAACACGGCGAACAGCCAGTTCTTTATCTGCTTCAACGATACAGGCTGCCGCGGCTTGACCGGGCAGTACACCGTTTGGGGCGAAGTCGTCGAAGGCATGGACCTCGTGGATAAAATCAAGCGTGGCGCGCCGGGCTCCGGCACCGTCAGCGACCCCGACGTGATGGTCAAAGTTTCGGTGCAGTAACGGACGCCGAACCTCAAACAAAGGATAAGAAATGGCCGCGATTAAAGACCCCGAGAACACGCTGCTCATGGAGACGAGCCAAGGCAAAGTCGTGATCGAACTGCGCCCCGACCTCGCACCCAAACACGTCGAGCGCATCAAGCAGCTCGCGCGTGAAGGGTTTTACGACGGCATCGTGTTTCATCGCGTGATACCGGGCTTCATGGCGCAGACGGGTTGCCCACAAGGACGCGGTACGGGCAACTCGAACCACCCAAATTTGCCAGCCGAGTTCAACAAGGAAAAGCACGTGCGCGGCGTCTGCTCGATGGCCCGCTCATCGGCACCGAACTCGGCCAACAGCCAGTTCTTCATTTGCTTCGACGATGCCTCGTTCCTCGACGGTCAATACACCGCCTGGGGCAAGGTCATCGACGGCATGGATAACGTCGATAAATTGGCCAAGGGCGAACCGCCAAGGGCGCCGGACAAGATGGTGACCGTCCGCGTCGCAGCTGACGCCGCGTGACGATCAACCGGCTAGATCCAGAGAGGGGCGCGTCTTCGGGCGCGCTCTTTCTCGTTTTGGCGTTGGCTGGATTGGCGGGAGCGTCAGGCGTCGCACTGGCCGCGGTCGCAGCTCATAAGGTCGACAGTCCGGCGCTGGCGACAGCGGCGATGATGTTGATGGTTCATGCAACCGCAGCCGTGGCGGTGTTGGCGATGGCCGCGCGCTCGACGCGCCCGCAGTGGTGGATCGCAGCCGCAGCCTTGATGCTGGCCGCAGTCGCGCTGTTCAGCGGCGACATTGCGCTGAACACTCTGGCGGGACGCCACCTCTTCCCGATGGCGGCACCGACGGGCGGCAGCTTGACGATTGCAAGCTGGCTCGCCCTGAGCGTGCTGGCGCTTCTGGAATGGCGCTGGCCGCGTTGACGGCTAGCCTACTTCTTTTTGTCTTTGTCTCCGGCAGCCTTCTTCGGCTTACGCTTTTCTTTGGTCGATCTTTGTTCTTTGGCCATGGGATGCTTCCTGCTTTGATGAATTGGCACGGACGCCGCGTCCGGCAGGGCAACGTGCGTCTGTTTGCGGCGATCCACAAGACCTATTCGTGTATCTACCGCCCCTACAGCTCCCGCGAGTTGTTGCCGACCTTGACCGCTGGATGCTAGGTGCTCGCAGACCGCCACAATTTAGGATCGCGCGTGCGCACCGAGCTCTTTGATTTTGAACTTCCAGAAACGTCAATCGCGCTCTATCCAGCAACGCCGCGCGACGGCGCGCGCATGCTCGTGGTCCGCTCAGTTGACGCGTCATGCGCGCGTGACGACGCCGACCTTTCGGATTGCTCGGTCCGCGATCTCACGGCACTTTTGAACCCCGGCGACGCCCTCGTCTTCAACGATACGCGCGTCATCCCCGCCGCCCTGAACGGCATCCGCGTCCGGGTTGGCGTTGAGGCTAACGTCGCCTTTAATCTGATCAAGCGCGTCGATGACAACCGCTGGCGCGCGTTTGCGAGACCCGCCAAACGCCTTGAAGTCGGCGATCGCGTCCGCTTCGGCTCAAACAGCTCGAGCTGCCTGTTGGGCGCGCTCGACGCCAGCGTATCGGCAAAGGGCGACGCGGGCGAAGTCGAACTCGCGTTCGATTTCTCAGGCGATGTGTTGGACACAGCGATCGCAGCGACGGGCGTGATGCCGTTACCGCCCTACATCGCCTTGAAACGCGCGCCCGACGAACGCGATCGCGAAACCTATCAGACGATCTACGCTGCAAACGACGGCGCGGTCGCAGCACCCACGGCCGGATTGCACTTCACGCCGGAACTTTTCGCAAGCCTCGAGGCGCGCGGAGTAAGCAAACACTTCGTCACGCTGCACGTCGGCGCTGGCACGTTCCTGCCGGTCAAAGTGGACGACACCGCCGATCACAAAATGCATTCCGAATGGGGCAGCGTTTCAGCTGAGACGGCAGCGGCCCTCAACGCCGTGAAAGCGCAGGGCGGCCGCATCCTCGCTGTCGGCACGACGTCGTTGCGGTTGCTCGAAAGTGCTGCGGACGAAACCGGCCGCATTCAACCCTGGACCGGCGATACCGCGATTTTCATAACGCCGGGCTACCAGTTCCGCTGCGTCGATGTGCTGATGACCAACTTCCACCTACCACGCTCGACGCTGTTCATGCTGGTCTCTGCCTTCGCAGGCCTCGGCACG
>JANOCZ010000077.1:0-2226 GCA_031412455.1 Hyphomicrobium sp.
GTCATCATCGATGAGAATGGGAACGTGGAGTAGCGGCGGAAAGCGCCGGTCTCCGGCGCACCACGTCGCGTCATGATCCCGCGCGGCGCCTCAGACGCCGACTTACGGGGACGGCGAGGATCGTCCAAGGCCGCGGTGTCCACCGGCCCCCTGGGTGCAATCGGCGCATTACGCCGCACTCGAGTGACAGCGCGCCGCTCATGCGCCCGTTGTCGCGTGCTTGCCCGGCGGCAGCTTCTTGGATACGGATACCCAATGGCCGCTACCGCTGACACTGAAACGCCAATCGTCGAACCGAATCCTTCTGGCGAGGAGCCTGACATGGGCATCCGGGCGTTGCAGGATCGCATTCGTCAGCAGGAACTGCTCGCGGAACTCGGCGTGACGGCATTACAAGGGGCATCTCTCGACCAGTTGCTCACGGAAACTGCACGGTTGACTGCCAAAGGTCTCCGCGTCGAGTTTTGCAAGGTTCTGGAGCATATCCCCGCCACCAATCGGCTGCTGGTCCGGGCGGGTGTCGGCTGGGATGCCGGCGTCATCGGCGTCGCAACGGTTGGCGCTGATCTCGATTCCCCTGCGGGGTTTGCGTTGCGGACTGGCAAGCCCGTCATCTCAAACCATCTTGAGAATGAACTGCGTTTCCGGACTTCGGACCTGCTCAAACAGCACGGCATCCAGCGCGCCATGAACGTCATTCTTCAAGGCGATGGCCGGCCGTTTGGCGTGCTGGAGGTGGACAGCCGTTCTGACGATGAATTCCTCGAATACGATTTGCCGTTCCTGCAGGGTGCTGCGAACATTCTAGGCATGGCAATCGAGCGCGAGAGGCGCGAACGCGAACTCACCGCCGCACTCGAGAGGCATCAATTCCTGCTGAAGGAAATGAACCATCGGGTCAAGAACAGCCTGTCGATGGTAGCTGGCATGCTGAACTTGCAGGCGCGCGACAACACAAATCTCGAGTTAGCGGGCCATTTGGGTGAGGCTGCAAATCGCATTGCCGCAATCGGAAAATTTTATGATCAGCTGAGCCACGGGGCCGATGTCGAACGGATGGACATTGGGCAGTATGTCCGAGCCGTCTGCAAATCCCTGAATGAAAGCGTCGCGCATTGCGAAATCGTCACCGACGTCGTTGATGGAGTTCTTGTCGCGACCGACCGCGCGATCGCCATCGCCTTGATCGTCAATGAGTTGATCACCAACGCGGCGAAATACGCTTACACGAAAGACGCCGGGGGCAAGATTTTTGTCAAAGTCGGTCGCGGCGACGGCGATGTCTTTTTGATCACCGTGCGCGATGAAGGCGCTGGCCTTGCACCTAACTTCGATCTGCACAAAGCGACGGGCCTGGGCGTGCGAATTGTTACATCGTTTGCAAGACAGCTCGCCGCTGAGCTGACGTTTCGTTCCCCCGGCACTGGTGCAGAATTTGTCATCTCCATCCCGCTCGAGTCCGCGCCGTGATGGCGTTGATTCCCCGCACCACTGGCCGTCATCCCGGCACCCGCGAAGGCGGGCATGAACTACGGCCGGGATCCGTCCAAGCCGGAGATGTGTTAGGTTCGCCGCATGAAGACACCGTGCGTTTATATTTTGGCGAGCAAAGCCTACGGCACGTTTTACGTCGGCGTGACGACTGCATTGCATCAACGTATGGCGCAGCACACGCAGGGTCTCATCGAGGGATTCAGCAAAAAATACGGCATCAAGATGCTGGTCTATTATGAAATCCACGACACTCTCGAGGCGGCCATTGCGCGTGAGAAATCTTTGAAGCGTTGGCGGCGCGCATGGAAGTATCGGCTTATCGAGCAAATGAATCCGCTATGGCAAAATCTCTTTGATGCGACGACGGGCGAGATCGCCTTTGGTCCAGCAGAAGCGGAGCGATTGGCAAGTGAGCCCGTGGACGATTGAAGCCTGAACGGATCCCCGCCTTCGCGGGGATGACGGCCTTCGCGGGTGCGGGGATGTCGGTGTTGGCGGAGGGCCCGCCTTCGCGGGTGCGGGATGACGGCTAGTGGGCTGAGCATCGCACGGTGCGGGGTGGCTTCAACGTGGGTGCGCGACGAAACCTCAGCGACACATGCAGGACTCGAGGCGTCAATCGCAATGCCAGAATTCGTCATCCCGGCGAAGGCCGGGATCCGTCCAGGCCTCGGATTCCCACAAGGGGGGCCGACGAGTCACGCCTCGCGCTATCTAAGCCCGTCATCCTCA